>JALZIL010000423.1 GCA_030860305.1 Actinomycetota bacterium | reverse complement strand
TCCGGGGGTCACCCGCGAGCGCAGCCGCGATCGCGACCCGCTGCCGCATGCCTCCGGAGAGCTCGAAGGGATATCGATCAACGGCATCAGCCATTCCGACTTCGGCCAGGTGCCGCGCCGCCTCCTCTCGCCGCGCCCGGCGACCCCGGCGCCAGCCGCGGCCTTCCGCCAACCCATCGGCGATCTGATCTCCACAACGCGTCACTGGGTTAAGCATGGTGAAGGGGTCCTGCAGCAGCAGCGCGATCTCGGAGCCGCGGATCCGGCCGAGCTCCCGCTGCGACAGGTCCAGCAGGTTGCGGTCTTCGAGCCACACTTCGCCGGACGCTGACAGCCCGCTTGGGAGCAAACCCACGAGTGCGCGTGTAGTCATTGACTTGCCGCTGCCGGACTCGCCAACGATCCCGACCGTCTCCCCAGCGGCCAAAGACAGGTCCAGGCCGGTCACGATCGTCCGCGGTTCACCGCCGATGCGGCTCTCGATACCAAGACCTCTTGCCTCCAACAAGCCGGCGGTCCGGTGAGTTCCGGCGCTGCTCATCGGGCGCGCCCGCGGTCGGCCAGCCGGTCGTACATCCAGTCGCCGATCAGGTTCATGCTGGTGGCCGTGAGCACGATCATCCCTCCCGGGGCCAGCGCCGCGACAGGGTTGTCGAAGAGCAACAGCCGGCTTTCCGAGAGCATCCGTCCCCAGTCGGCGGTCCCCGGGCCGATGCCCAACCCGAGAAAGGACAGCGCCGACAGCGCCACGAGCGAGAACGCGAAGTTGAGGAAGGCGTTCGCGAACGAGATAGGCAGGACATTGGGGAAGATGTGGCGGAACAGAATCGATCGAACCGGCAGACCGAGCGTTCTGGCGGCCTCGACGTACGGCAGCGAGCGCTGCTCGAGCGTCACCCCCCGGATGATGCGGGTGTCGAAGGGGGAGGTCAGCACGACCAGCACCACGGCCGCCAGGAGAAAGCTAGCCCCGAGGACCCCGATCAGGACGATCGTCACCAGGAGTCCAGGCAGGGCGAACATCAGGTCTACCCAGCGCATGACCGTCACGTCGAGCCAGCCGCCGCGATAACCCGCCGCCAACCCGAGCACGTTGCCGATCACGAATGCGCCGACCACGATCAGCACCGGACCGAACAGCGCGTAGCGCACACCGTAGATCGTCCGCGAGAACACGTCCCGCCCGAGGTCGTCTGTGCCGAACCAGAAATCACCGTTGGGCGTAGTCAGCCCGGTGGAGAGATTGACGGTGCTTGGCCCCTGCGGCGCGACGAGAGGCCCGAACGCTGCTAGGAACAGCAGCAGCCCCAAGAAGCCGAACGACAGCGCCACCGTCAGTGGAGAGCGCGGCAGCAGGCGCCGCCGACCGCGCGGAACCGGGTCCGCCACCACGGTCGTCACGGGGCCACCCGGCCGTACCGGATCCGCGGATCCGCGAAGAGATAGAGCACGTCAGTCAGCAGATTGGTCAAGATAGCGACGGCCGCGAGCAGCATGGCGAGCCCTTGCACCATGGGGATGTCCTTGAATGCCACGGAGTCGATCAGCAAGGCACCCAGCCCGGGAAGGGCGAACGTCACTTCGACCAGGACAGCGCCGGTGAGCATGGCCGCAAGCAGCACAGTCGAGGCGGTAACGACCGGGATCATCGCGTTGCGCAGGGCGTAACCGACCAGCACGCGCCCTTCAGACACCCCGCGGGCCCTCGCGAACGTGACGTAATCCTGGTCCAGCGCTGTGATCATGCCGGCGCGGGTGAACCGGGTCAGCAGCGCAGCCCCGCCGAAGGCAAGAGTGAGAGCGGGAAGGGTGAGATGCCAGAGCTGGTCCACCAAGCCCTCTCCCTGCCCGAAGGCAGGGAACCACCCGAGAAGCACGGCAAAGACGTAGAGCAAGAAGACCCCGGTCACGAACGGGGGCGCGCTGGCACCGACGACGGACATCGACACCACCGCGCGGTCGATACTCGACCGGTTCCTGACGGCTGCGAGGATCCCGAGGCCGATGCCGGCCACGAACGCCAACGTGAAGCCGTACGCGCCGAGCCGCAGCGTCAGGCGACCTCGCTCCTTGATTGCGGTCAGGACCGGTTCGCCGGTCCGAATCGACTCCCCGAAGTCCAGCTGCAGCGCACCCTTGGCCCACATCGAGTACTGCGTGGGCAAGGACTCGTCGAGGTTGTAGCGGTCACGAATGTTCTGCCGGGTCTCCTCGTTAGCAGTGCGGCCGGCGAGCAGCACCTGCTCGACACTGCCGGGCGAGGCGTACAGCAGGCCGAAAATCGC
>JALZIL010000416.1 GCA_030860305.1 Actinomycetota bacterium | reverse complement strand
TTCGGTTGTCGAGGTCCCGACCGACCTCGCGCTCAGTGCGCCCCGCCCGCAATCCGCCGTCCGCGACCAGCCCGGCCAGGGCTCGATCGGCAATCGCGCAGGCCTCCCCTAGCGCCTCGATCTCCGAAGCGTCCTTGATCGACCGCAGCGTCTCCACTGCCGCCTGGATGCTGACCGGTTCGACTCCGGACCCCAGGTCCGCCGCCGCGCTCTGCAGGTGGGCCAGACCGTCGATGGTGACCACATGGGATTCGTATCCCAGCCGGATCGCCCCGTTTCTCGCGGCCAGACCGGCCAGGGCGGGGGCACAGGCCCGCTCGATCAGGAGCTCCAGATCGGGTGCCTGAGCGCGGACCTGGGTCGTGTATCTGCCGTCCGTAGCCAGGACATCGGCGCCATCCGGACGTACCAGCAGGGCTGCGTTGCTACCGGTGAAGCCGGTGAGGTAGCTGACGTTGACCAGGTTGCTGATGACGATCGCGTCCAGGTCGAGTTCGATCGCCACCGCCCGCATCCGTTCGCGTCGCGCCGCGGTCCTGGCCCGCGCGTCGGTCACCTGCAGTAGGGAGTTGTCGGCCACGTTGCGCCAGGTTACCCGCCGGGTTGTTCGTCGCCGTGAGCTGCAAGCCAGCGCAGTCCGAGCAGGTACCCGTCCACGCCGAGCCCGCAGATGACTCCATCGGCATACGCCGAGACGTAGGAGTGCCGCCGGAAGGGCTCGCGGGCATAGATGTTGGTGAGGTGCACTTCGACAAGTGGCCCGGTCAGCGCGGCACACGCATCGGCCAACGCGATCGAGGTGTGCCCCCACCCACCAGGGTTGAGCAGTACCGAACTCCCGGCGTCAGCCGCCTGGTGCAACCACCCGAGCAACTCGCTCTCGGCGTCGGTCTGGAGCACGTCGACCGCCATCCCGAGGTGAGCGGCGGCACTCTCACAGAGCACCTTCAGCTGCGCATAGCTGGTCAGGCCGTAGATCTCTGGCTCACGGCTGCCCAGTCGACCGAGATTGGCCCCGTTGAGCACCTGAATCGGCACGTCAGTCCCTCTTCCTTGCGCCTGCGCACGCTGTCGCCGCGGCACGGTCGGCCGGGGCTTGGTTAGCCGGAGTATGCCGCGTCGGCGCCTCAGGTGGGCAGCAGGTCGTGGTAGGCGGCCTCGATCAGTTTCTGGTCGGGTCCTTCGAGGATGCGGGGCCGAGCGATCCCCTCCAGCACAACGAACCGGAGCGCCGCCCCGCGGGCCTTCTTGTCCACGCGCATTCGCGCCAGCAGGTCGACCAGTGGCGCCGGGTAGCTGGTCGGGAGCCCCATGGCGGAGATCAACTCGCGGTGCAGGCTGGTACTGGCCCGGTCGAGCAAGCCGCAGTGCCGGGCCAACTGGGCGGCGAACACCATCCCGATGGCGATCGCCTCGCCGTGGCGTACGGAATATCCCGAAGCCGACTCGATGGCGTGGCCGAGGGTGTGGCCGTAGTTCAGCATCTCCCGCCGGCCGGTGTCGGTGAGGTCCTCGGAGACGACCTCGGCCTTGACCCGCACCGCGCGTACGACGAGTTCGGCCTGGCTGGCTCGCCCGGTCGGGTCGGCAGCGAGCAACTCGAGGATCACCGGGTCCGCGATGAATCCGCACTTGATGACCTCGGCCAGCCCGGAGCGGTATTCGGCCTCCGGCAGCGAGTCCAGCAGCCCGAGGTCGGCAATCACAGCAATCGGTGGATGAAAGGCCCCGACCAGGTTCTTCCCGGCAGCCACGTTGATCGCGGTCTTACCTCCGACGGCCGCATCGACCATGCCCAACAACGTGGTGGGCAGGTTGATCAACCCCACCCCGCGCAGCCAGGTGGCGGCCACGAACCCAGCCAGGTCGGTGAGGGCCCCGCCACCGAACCCCACGATGACATCGCTACGGGTGAACCCGTGCTCGCCCAGGACATCCCAGCAACGCCGTGCCACATCGAGGTGCTTTCCGGCTTCCCCGTCCGGTACGGCGACCGCGAGAACCTCGTGACCGGCCGCCGTCAGTTGGGCATGGATTCGGTCGCGGGCCTGAGCCGGTTGCGATCCATGGATGATGGCGACCCGAAGTGCTCCTTGCGCAGCCGCGACGACGCGTTCAGCGACCCCGGAACCGACCGTCACGGCGTACGGAGCCGGCCCACCCACCTCGATCGTGGTTGCTGATCCCGACACAGGGGCCAAGTTAGCGGTCGGTCTGAGACAGCGAGGTGTGCAGCTGATCCACGATGTCGGACACGCTCCGGTGCGAGGCCTCGATGGTGTCGGTGGCTACTTCGGCGTAGAAGGGCGCTCGCGTTGCCATCAGCTCACGCAGATGAGCCCGCGGGTTCATCGCCAGCAGTGGCCGGTTGCGGGCCAGGCCCACACGTTTGGCAGCAGCCGGGACGTCGACTCGGAGCCAGATGACCCGCTGGTCCGCGAGCAGCGCGCGGGTGCCAGCGTCGAGAATGGCGCCTCCCCCCAGGGCCAGCACACCGTCGTGCTCCCGCAGAGCGGCAGCGACAGCAGCCGTCTCGAGGAGCCGAAAATGGTCCTCGCCGTCGTCGACGAAAATGTCGCTCACCGACTTCCCGGCGACCTGTTCGACATCCCGATCGGTGTCCCGAAAGCCGACTCCGAGAGCGCGCGCCAGGACCCGGCCAACCGTGGACTTTCCCGCTCCCGGTACGCCGACGAGCACCGCAACCGGTCTGGGCGAATGGCGCGCTTCGAGGGCGGGTCGGCTCATCGGATAGTCAGGTTCGCCAGGTAGGCGGCGACGTTACGAGCCGTCTCGCTGACCGAGTCACCGCCGAACTTCTCGAGCACCGCGTCGGCAAGGACGAGGGCCACCATGGCTTCGGCGACGACGCCGGCCGCTGGAACGGCGCACACATCACTGCGCTGGTTGATTGCCGTAGCGGCTTCACCGGTGACGACGTCCACAGTGGCCAGAGCCTTGGGCACGGTGGAGATGGGCTTCATCGCCGCGCGGACCCGCAGGAGTTCCCCGGTGCTCATGCCCCCCTCGATGCCGCCGGCCCGGCCGGTCACCCTCTGGAGCCGATCAGCTGCGGAAACGATCTCGTCGTGCGCCTGCGACCCCCGTCGACCTGCGGTGGCAAAGCCGTCACCGATTTCGACACCCTTGATCGCCTGGATGCCCATGAGGGCGGCGGCGAGGCGGGCGTCCAGGCGGCGGTCCCAATGGGTGAAGCTCCCCAGGCCCGGCGGTAGTCCTTCGACCACGACCTCGACGACACCGCCGAGGGTGTCGCCTTCGCGCTTGGCGGTCTCCACCTCGGCGACCATCGCAGCTGTGGTCTCGGGGTCGAAGCAGCGGACCGGATCGGCGTCGATCCTGTCCCTGTCCACCGGCGCCGGAATCGACTCGGCTGGTGCCTGCACCGTTCCGAGGCTGACGACGTGACTGACCAGCCCGGCTCCGGTCGTCTGAGCAAGGAAGGCCGCTGCCACGGTGCCCAGCGCGACCCGCGCGGCAGTCTCCCTGGCGCTGGCCCGCTCCAGGACCGGGCGAGCATCGCGAAAGCCGTACTTCTGCATCCCGGTCAGGTCGGCGTGGCCGGGACGCGGTCTGGTCAGCGGCGCATTACGCGCCTGGCCGGACAGTACGGCGTCGTCCACGGGATCTGCTGCCATCACGGTTTCCCACTTGGGCCACTCGGTGTTGGCGATCTCGATCGAGATCGGGCCGCCCAGGCTGAGACCGTGGCGGAGTCCACCGCGGAAAGCGACCTCGTCGCGCTCGAAGCTCATCCGAGCTCCACGCCCGTACCCCAGGCGTCGGCGAGCCAGGGCCACGACGAGATCCTCGGTGGTGATCGAGACCCCGGCCGGGAGCCCCTCCAGGATGGCGGTGAGGGCCGGACCGTGTGACTCCCCGGCCGTGAGCCAGCGCAGCATGTCCCAAGTTTGGCAGGTACCGCCTGGGCGACCGTGCGGACAGCGCTATCCCAGCGGTCCGGAAGCGACGACGACCAACCAGGCACCGACGAGCAGCGCCGGCCCGAACGGAATCGCCGTCCGCATTGTCGCCCGTCCGCTCAGCACGAGCAGCAACGACGCCAGTGCGCCGGCAGTGAAGCCGGCCAACCCGGCGAGGACGGCCAGTTCCCAGCCCAGCCATCCGGTATGCAGGCTGAGCAACGCAGCCAGCTTCACATCACCGAACCCCATCCCGCTCGGGCTGATCAATGCCATCACCAGGAATGTGATGAACGCGACTGCGGCGCAGAGCAGCCCGCGGAACAACGGCGTCCAGGAACCGGTCAGCATCGCATCGACCAGCAGCACCACGGCGCAGCCGAGCGCCCCGGTCAGGGTGAGCCGATCGGGCAGCCGGTGGTGTTCCAGGTCGATCGCCGCGAGTATCAGCCCGAGAACGCCCACAAGGAGAAAGGCTGCCAGGGCTGGCCGCCAGCCGATCGCGGCTGCCAGGCCGCCCAGCACGACTGCGCCGAGCCCAGTCATCAGCAGGCGACGACGACGGGTCGCCGGCTGACCCAGCAGCCAGCGCGCCGGATCGCGCTGCCAGGGCCCCACCCGGTCTGGGACCGTAACGCTCGTTGCCGCAGCGGCTGGGCCCAGCAGGGCGCCCACGAGTGCGCCGAGCGCCAGACCCCCCGGACTGTCGGCAATCAACCTGATGATGCTCATGCTGGTGCGAGGCTGCCACCTGGGAGAAGGGCCGCGCGCATCGCTTCCACAGGCGGCGGCCGGCCGGTGATCAGTTCGACCTGCCGCACGGCCTGCCACAACAGCACTGCCGCGCCACCGATCGCCTGCGCTCCGCCCGCTGCCGCCGCTTGGACCAGCGCCGGCGGCCACGGGTCGTAGCTCACGTCGAGGACCGTCTGGCCGGCCCGCCAGCGATGACTCAGGAGATCAGTCGTCGCAGCGGCCGGGACCGTGCTGATCACGAGGTCGGCGCAGAGTGCGTCCGCCGGTGAACTTTCTCCGGAGAAGGTGCGGTCTGCGACGTCCCAGAGGCGACCTTCTCCGGAGAATGTGCGCTCTGGCGGCCCCAGCCCAGGCCATCGGTAGAGCTGGCCGGTCATGCTGAGCCGAGCAAGGAGCCCGAACAACGCCTGCGCCCGCGCGGGCTCGCGGACGACGATGCCCACGTCCTTGTGCCCGAGGGCGGCCAGCGCCGCGACCGCAGCCGATGCAGTCCCGCCAGCCCCGAGGACCGTGGCCGATGCGGCACGGCCCGCGGCAGTCCTGCCTTCGTCGAGGGCGCCGAGCAGTCCCGCGACATCGGTGTTATCCGCATGCCAGCCGCGCTCGGTGCGCAGCAGGGTATTCGCCGCTCCGACCAGGGAAGCGAGTTCTGACGCTGAATCGGCGCAGTCGAGGGCGCTCTGCTTGACCGGCATCGTCACCGAGACGCCGCGCCACGTCTTGTCCAGCCCCGACAACCAGCCGGCCAATTGTGTGGCTTGCAACTCGACCCGGTCGTAGGTCCAACCGGTCAGGCCCAGGGCGGCGTAGGCCGCCCGATGCAGGATCGGTGAACGGGAGTGGGCGATCGGGCTGCCGACGACTGCGCAGCGGACCTCAATCACTGCGCCTCACCAGATCCGGCATTCATCCAGCGGCGGCGTCTCATCCGCTTCGGCGTCTCAGCGGAAGCAACCGCGGTGGAATCAGCCGCAGCCGAGACCGGCGGCCTCGCACTGGGCCTTGGCCGCGAGGAACTCGTCGTAGCTAGCCGTGAACAGGTGTTCCCCTTCGACGTTCTGCAGGACGTAGTAGAGATAGTCACCGGGGGCAGGTTGCAGGGCGCCGACGATGGAGGGCTGCCCCGGGTTACTGATCGGTGTGGGGGGCAGTCCGACGCGGGTCCGGGTGTTGTACGGCGAGTCGGTGTTCAGCGCCTCCGTGGTCAACTCGCGGCCGTTGATCCTCAACTCATAGGCCAGCGTCGCGTCGATCCCCAGCGCGATGTTCTGATCCAGCCGGTTGTAGATCACTCGGGCAACCAGCGACCGTTCCCTTTCCAAGGTGACCTCGGACTGCACCATCGAGCTCACCACGAGCACCTCGTACGGCGTCAGACCGACCGCAGCTGCATTGGCCTCCAAGCCGGTCTCCACGGCAACTTCGTTGAACTGCGCCACCATGGCGCCGAGAATCTCGGCGGCGGTGCTGTCCGGGGTGATGTCGTAGGTCGCCGGATAGAGGAAACCTTCGAGCTGGCCATTGGACCACGGCGGCAGGCCGAGTTGCTCCGGAGCATCGACGGCTGCCTGGAAGTCAGCCAACGGAATCTCGGTCTGGTCAGCCAACGACTCGATAGTCCGGGCGACGGTGTAGCCCTCCGGAATCGTGACCCGCTCGAGCAGTCGGGCCGCTGGGTCCAGGATCAGAGCCACCGCCTCTTCCCCGCTCATCTGTAGCCGCATCTGATACAAGCCGGGCTGAATGGTCATGATGTCGGCGTTCCCACTGGCGGCGTCCAAGAACGCCTGGGCGCTGGCCACGACATCGCTCCCGGCGAGAACGTCGGCGATCCGAGCCGTCGACGCGCCCTCGGGCACCTCGATTTCTACCGTGCCACTGCCCTGTCCGGAGTAGTCAGCAGCTGGTTCGGTGGAGAACAGCCCGACAATCGCCCGGCCACCGAAGAAGATCCCAGCGACCAGCGCGGCGATCACCCCGAGCGAGACCAGGATTCCGAGCGGCCTGCGGCCACTGCGATCGGGCGGCCGTGCCCGGCCGGCGCGCCGGTGACCCGCCTCGGCCACGGGTGCCGCGGGAAGCAAGCCGAGTTCGTCGGCAGGTTCCTCGACCTGCCCTTCCTCGACCTGCCCTTCCTCGACCTGGCCTTCGTCCAATGCCGCATCTTTCGGCGACTCCGCGAACCGCCCTTCGTCGAACCGGGACTGCCCGACCTGCCGGGAAGCGAAGGGGCGCTCGACGTCGAACACATCGGCGGACACCGGAACGGGCTGGGTCTCGTGTGCGACCTGGTTGTCGACACCGCTCTGGCCGCCGTTATGACCCCCGTTCGAGGCGAACACGGATCCGTGACGCGCGGACGCCGGTGTCGAAGGATGCGCTGGCGGCCAGTTGTCCTGGCCGAGAAAGAGGGGTCCGGTATCCGCGGTCGGCGGCGTCGGGGGCGCTTCGTCGTCGGGTTCTGCGCGATGCCGGCTCACAACTGCCCCCCGCTCCCGCCGTCTCGGCCACGCTCGTTCCTCGCTGCGATGCTCACTCGGCTCAATTGCCCCGCCTCGTGCGCTTCGCGCACCGCTCGCTCCGCTCCTCGCTCGTTCCTCGCTGCGATGCTCACTCGCTCTCGGCTCA
>JALZIL010000189.1 GCA_030860305.1 Actinomycetota bacterium | reverse complement strand
CCCCCCCGCCGGGTCCAGGGCGCGGCCCCCGCACCCGATCCTGATCTCGGCCGTCAGCGCGCCGTTGTCAACGCGTTCTTCGCCGCTGCCCGCGATGGTGACTTCGACGCGCTCGTCGCCGTGCTCGACCCAGACATCGTGCTCCGGGCCGACGGCGGCACGGCGCGGGCCCGACAGACCGTCGTGATTCACGGTGCCCGGGACGTGGCCGCCCAAGCGGTTCTCGCCACCCGCTTCGCTCCGTTCGTGCGACCGGCGCTGATCAACGGCACCGCCGGAGTCGTCGTCGTCGCGGGTGATCGGGTGCTGTCGGTCATGGGCTTCACCGTCATGCACGGGAGGATCGTCGCCATCGACGTGCTCCTGGACCCAGAACGCTTGGCCGCTCTGGACCTGACCGCCCTCGACGACTGAGCCGGCACGTTCCGGGCGGAGTCAGGTGCGAGCCCGTACGTACCAGGGCGATGCGCTGACCTCGAACGGCGCCGTACGGCTTCCCAGCCGGCTGGAGTCAGTGCGCGATCTCCCAGATGTGGCCGCCGGGATCGAGGAAGCTCGCGGTACGCACACCCCACGGCCGATCCATCGGTCCGTTCAGCAGTTCCACTCCGCGGGCGGTCAGCTCCGCGCACATGGCGTCTACATCCTCGACCTCGATGGTGAACTGGGAGCGGGATCCGGCCGCGGGATCGCCTACCACCGCAGGCTCGATGAGTTCGGGTGCCGCTGTGACCGTCAGCAGATTGACGATCGTGTTGCCGAAGTTGAACACCGCTGATGCATCGTCTTCGTAGGCCACGGGCAGCCCGAAGACGTCCCGATAGAACTGTTTCGTGGCCGCCAAGTCCTCGGTGAACAGGGTGATGGCGCTGACCCCGCTCGGCCACGAACTCATCGGCTAGCCCTTGCCCTTCAGCTTGCGCCAGCCGCCCGCGCGGTTGTTGGCGATGATCTGCTGGAACATCGCGCGCAGTGCTGGCGCGTTGATCGTTTCGCCTTTCCGTACAGCCACCGTACGGGCGGTTTGGTTGTCGTGTCCGCCGGTGATGATGCGCTCCGGATCGGGGACGATCGCGCCGTCGTACAGGAAGACGTTGACGTGGTCCTTGGCCGCCAGCAGGGCGCAGATGTTGCCCTGCAAGACGAAGTACGGCTGAACCCTGCGCTTGATGGTCTCGGTGACCTCGTCGTCGGTGGCGTGGACCAGATCGCGGACCTCGCGGCAGATGGCCTGCTGCCACTCGGGCAGGGCGTCGATGTAGCTGTCAACGCGTGGATCGGCGGAAGTGGTCACGGATCTCCCCATAGCGTGAAGACATCGCTCGAATGTGTACGGCGCGAGCCCGCAGGGTAAGGCCACCACATGCCCAAGACAACGAAGAGCGGTAAAGCGAAGAAGAGTGAGCTGCCCAGCACCCTGCAGCGCTCGGACGTCCACGCCCAGCAGACCTTCGCGAAGGCGCACGACTCGGCAGCCGATCAGTACGGCGATGCCGAGCGCGCACACCGGGTCGCGTTCTCCGCGCTCAAGCACACCCACGAGAAGGTCGGCGACCATTGGGAACCCAAGGAGGGCGGCAAGAAGGGCCCGTCGGACAGGCAGGCCGAAGGTGGCGTCAACACCTCACGCGAAACCGCAGGTGGGGTCGATGCCAACGCATCCAAGAAGCACCTGCAGGACATCGCGAAGCGGCTCGACGTACCGGGTCGGTCCCGGATGACCAAGGACGAACTGGTCGATGCGATTCAGAAAGCCAACAACCGGGAGACCGCGAAGGCCCGCGCCTGACGCGCTGGACCAACCCCCAAACGCCGCTGCCTCAACGGATCTGGTGGATGGCTTCGGTGCTTCCCCACGCCGAGTCGGCGGTCCAGACCGGGGCCCCGAGTCGCTCGCCGGTGGCAAGGCACAGCCGATCAGCCAAAGACAGCCCGCTCGAGGAACGCCACAAGCGGGCGCCGCGTTCGGCATCGGTGACTGTCACCGGTTCCACGCGAAGTCCGTAACTCATGAGCAGACCGCGAGCCAGCTCCCAGTCCTGGTCGTGCGCGTAGAGCTTCTGGGCAACCTCTGACCAGTTCGCCGCGCTGCATGCCCCGCCCACCAGGAGTTCTTGCTCCACAACATCAGCGCCCGGCTCACCTTGCAGAAAACACAGCAGGGCCGATGCGTCGAAGAGGTTCACCCGGCCAGCCTCAAGCGGCATCTTCAGCGGCTGCTTGCTTGCGACGGTCGGCGAGAAGCTCGGCGACGAGATCGAGGCCGCGCAGCTTCGCCCTGAGCAGGGATTTGGCCTGCTCCCTAGTCGCCAGCACGATTCCCTGCGGGGTGTCGAGCATGACCAGAGGTGACCCCGCGCGCAGTCCCAAGCGATCGCGCAGTTCGGCGGGGATCACCAGCCGCCCGCGCTCACCCATCTCAACGGCGTACGTCCCACTCATTTCCTTAGTGTGACACACGCCTACCCTGCGTGGGCTGGGGTTAGGCGTCGTCGGGTACGACGTGCATGGCTGCCTCTTCGGCGCTGGCCCCAGCGCTGTCGATTCCGACGTCGTCAGCGTTGAGCTGACCCTCGACATCGGTGTGCGCGCCCTCGTCGGGTGCCACCAGCCGTCCGGCTCGGTCCGCACCCACCTGGTCGTCGATCAGTTCCCCGACCTGATCCTCGACCAAGGCGCCGGCACCGTCGAGGTCGGTGCCGAGGTCGGCGCCGAGGTCAGTGCCGAGGTCAGTGTCGATCTCGGCGTCGACCGGGTCCTCGCCGTCCGTGCTGGCGGCGGCGGCCTGCTCGACCTCGGCCAGAGCCGGATCAGGCTCCTCCTGGACCAGCCGCTGATCGAGGGACTCCCCGTGTTCCTCTTCCTCCGCGGTGGTGCCGAATCCTTGACCGGGCGACCACTTCTCCGGGGCGGTGTAGCCCTCGTCCAGCACGTCGTCGACGTTGCGGTCCACCAGGGTGTCCTCGGACTGAAGCTGGGTCTCCTCGTCGACGCTGTAGGTGTTGTACGGCGTGGTGTCGTCGCTCTGGCTCATGCCCCCACCCTGACATGACGTCGTCCGGAGGTCACAAGCCCGTACCCATTGATGTCGCAGGTTTGCCGGTGACACGCCCCGCGTGTCCCCTGCTTACCTACGACATCAGGTCCGGGGCCGCCTTGATGTCGCAGGATTGCAGGTGACCCGCCCGGCGTGTCCCCTGCTTACCTACGACATCAGGTCGGTTGGAGACGTACAGGTACGCGGTTTGGCATGCGGGCCAGCGAACTGGGTATGGCTGAGGCATGACCGTCGTGCGCTTTCAGGATCTTCCGCTCGGAGACCGCAAAAAGGCCTGGGACGGCGACGCGGCGGAGAAGCGGGTACGGAAGTGGGCCTCGGCCAAGGAGGAGCCCAACACCAGCTACCGAGACGCCCACGTCTGGTACGACGGGTCGGCCCCGGACAACTTCGGCAGCTACAAGCTGCTCATCGCCGACGTCGTCAACGGCCGGCTGACCGCCATGCCACGCGGCGTGATGGCGGCTGCGGCGGTGATCCAGGGCTCGCGCGGTGGGGTCGATGTACCCGACGACGAGAGCCCACGCGTCCGCGGACACCTGGCCCGCTACTACAACAAGATGGGCGACGACCCACCCTGGGACCGCTGAGCCCCGGTCCATCGCCCTGATCCGGAGGAGAGTGACTCAGGGTGTCCCTGAGTCGGGCTGATCGGTGCGCGGCTTGCGCAGGGCAAGGGCGACTCCGGCGGCGGTGACGACCACGCCGAGGATGCTGACGAGCGCCAGGTCTTCACCGAAGATCAGGTACGCCTCGATCGCCGTGGCCGGCGGCACCAGGTAGAAGAGGCTCGACACCCCGGACGCGCTGCC
>JALZIL010000392.1 GCA_030860305.1 Actinomycetota bacterium | reverse complement strand
GGCAGCGATGGCCTCGATGGACATGCCCCGGTTGAAACTGGTGCACACCGATATTCCAACCGTGTCGAATGCCCTAGCCGCTGCCTTGGTTGGTTGCATCCAGTGAGCATTCAGGGGAGGTCAGCCATCGCTGGCAGTGATGCCTGCATAGTTCGCCCAGTCGCCTCCGGCAGCGTGGACCCAGTCGACAGCGGTTCCCACGGCGATGCCGAGCATCTCGGCCAGCACGACGGCGGGAACCTCTGCGGCCAGTTGGGTCTGGGCCGCCCGTCGTGCCGCTCTCCCGTCGATGCCGAAGGCGCTGAGCCGTTGACCGAGCCGCAGAGCGGTGATCGGACGGCCCGGGAGATGGCCAGGGAAGAGCCATCGGGTCGTGGTCGACCCGATGCCGAGGTGGTGAGGGCGGCCTGTCGTGATCAGGTCGGTGACGTGGGTGGCGAGCGGGTCGGGGACAACGACGGCTTTGGTGCCGAAGCGGACCGAGACATCGGTGTCGGTGGTGGTGACGGCGTCGACGGTCATCACTGCGATGCGACTGAGTGGCTGTGCGTAGAGGAGCACGAAGCTCCCTGCGACCCGGTCGGCGGTCTCGATGTCGGGAGCTCGCAGGAGCTTGGCGATGGTGACCCATCGCTCTTCGGCGTCGAGCACGACACCGGGCCCGGAACGTAAGGACGGGACCTTCAACTGCGGGCTGAGATTGCGCTCCGATGTCCATTTGACGAAGTGACGCACGTCGTAGCGTGATCGCCCTCCGGTTGCCAGCCACAAGTCGAGGTCCCCCTGGCCGCAGGTGGCCAGGGTGAGGTCGTGGGCCGCCAGCCAGTCGAGGAACCGGGTGGCGCCGAGGACCTGGTTTCGGGCGTGGTTGATGGCCGTGCGCTCGTTGGTGTTGTGATCGGCGCGGCGCCGGACCCGGTGAAGCACCCGCCAGGTGGCGAAGGCGGCGACGGTCTTGCGGTCGGCAGGGCGGCCGATGCCGGCGACCGTCTGGGCGTTGAGTAGCTCCAGAGCGACGAGCTGTTCGTCGCGGGGAGCCAGAACGCCGTGGGCGACGAGCATCTGGCGGACATGGTTCGCTGCTCTCGGCCGGTCGTGGGCGTCGAGGGCTTCGTGGGACAGGGCCATGGTGCCGCGGGCCAACGCCGTGAGGATGGGAGCGCCGGCTCCTCGGCGCAGCCAGTTCAGCGCCTTGCGCGGTGCCGGGGAAGCGGCGATGGTGTCGCGGACGCCGACCAGCCCGGCCGGCACCACGCCGTCGGGGCCGGACATGGCTTCGGTGGTGCGACGGGAGAGGCAGCATCGCTCGCAGCGACCCCGCTCATAGAGCTTGTCCTCCCGACCGCACTCCGAGCAGGTGTGCATCGGGGCTAGTCCCGAGCAGTCGCAGCAGCGGGTGGAGTCGGGGCCGGGGGGTGAGACGAGCCGGCGCTCCTTCCCGCACCCCGCGCACATGCCTCGTCGGCGAAGGGTGGCGTTGTAGCAGGGGTCGCACACCGGCCCCTCGGCCCAGCGGACGCTCGGCGGCCGATCGGCACCGCAGTGGGCGCAGGGCGCGCTGGTCCGGGGACGCAGCGAAGGCACCTTGGCGTGCCGGCCGCAACTCCGGTGCAGGGCCTGGTCCGCCCGCAGCCCACGCACACGCCCTCGGGCAGCTTGTAGCAGTTGACGCAGATGTCGGGGCTCGTCTCCTTGGCCTGCACGCAGATGGGCCCGACGCGTCCGCAGACCCCGCAGAGTCTCTTGGGCCGAACCTCGGACCGGTTGTAGCAGGGCCCGCACAGCGACCGACCGGCCCGTCTCGACATGATGGGCCGGAGGCGGCCGCAACCATCACACGTTCGGTCATCGCCGCCCACGCTCAGCTCATGTCGTCGCGCACGATGCGAGCCCGGCGAGGCCGCAGGTCACGGACCGCCGCCGCTCCGCTCGACGACACCGCCTTGGGCACCCGGCGCGACTCGACGGTCACCTCCAGCAGGTCAGAGGGCGTGACAGCCAGGATGTCGCATAGCGCAGCCAGCGTCGTCAGGTTGAGCCGCTCGGGGGTGTTGACCACGAGCCGGTAGACCTGCTCTCGCGACAGCACCACTCCCCGCTCG
Organism: Actinomycetota bacterium; assembly: GCA_030860305.1. The sequence goes on along the minus strand of JALZIL010000392.1, from coordinate 1,777 downwards.
CCCAGCAACGGACCGAGCTCGGTGGTGACGAACATGCCCCGGGCGGCCATGACCGCCCGCAGGTGCCAGCGGTAGCCGACGCTTCGTGTCACCGGTCCTCCTCATCGAAGGCGCGGGCCAAGGCCTGGCGCATCATCTTGTTCTTGTAGTCGCCCGACACCGAGGTGTAGATCGCCGTCGTCGACGCCCACGAGTGGCCCACCTGCTGCTGGACGAACAGCGGGTCGACCCCATCTTCGACCAGATGGCTGACATAGGAATGGCGCAGGCAGTGGGGGGTCAGCTCGGCCGGCAGGCCCATGGCGTCGCGATAGACGGAGAAGCGCTCGTTGATGTGACGGGTGCTGATGCGGCTCCCCCGCTCGGTCAACCACAACGCCGAGGTGGCCCGGGCCTCGTAGAGGGGGCGGACCTGGCCGAGGTACTCCTCGAGCGCTTCGACGGCCCACGGCATGACGCTGGCCACGTTGCGCCGCCGCGGCGGGCTACCTCGCATCGCCTTGCCCCACCGCACCGACATCATCCCGAAGCGGCCCAGCTCGGGTGCAGCCGGGTTGGTGGAGAAGTCGGTGATGTCCAACATGGCCGCCTCCCGACGGCGCAGGCCCCACGCGTAGGTGACCTTGAACAACGCCGTGTCCCGCCACGCCGCCAACCCACCCTTGCGACCATGCGACCGGGCGGCGGCCACCCGGTCGTCGGCGAAGTCGAAGAACCCCTGTAGCTCGTCCCGGGTGAAGGGACGCCGCGCCGGGTCGCCCTCGTAGTCGGCCACGTGATCAGCGGTGTTCCAGTCGTGGCAGATCTGGCTGGGGTGCTCGCCGAAACGCTCCTCGCACTCCACCGCCCAGCCATAACGACCGTCACAGGCGAAGTCACAGAACATGGCCACTGCGTTCTGGTAGGCCCGGACCGTGGTGGGCGACCGGCCGGCGGAGCGCAGCGACACCGACCACTCCTCGATGTCGGCCGGGCCCCACTGCCAGGGGTAGCTGGCGGTGAAGTCCTGGAAACGACGTAGTGTCTTGTCCCGGCTGTCGACCGTCGGCGCGGCCAGCAGCCGGCTCTCCTGCTGCAGACGCCAGCCCGCGAGGATCGCCTCGAACATCGCCGCCTCGGGGTGCAACAAGATGGCCCCGTCGACCAGCACCAGACGGGCCGAGCCGGCCATCACAGCCGCTGCACTCACAGGCATTCCGCCTCTCAACCCGGCCCCGTGCTGGGTGCCTCATCGTTGCACCTAATGCAACCGAAGGGGTGGATGCCGCTATGGGACAAGGAGTATCGGGCGAAGGGGAGGTCGATCAGGCTGCTTGAGCAGAACCCCGATCCCGTACGGCTGCTCGATACTCCACCCGGTCGAATGATGCATCACATGCAACAGTGCTCAGTTGCGCAATCGTCGCGTAGGTGTGACGAACGTCGTGCAGGCGGATTCTCGGCAGGGCGGCCGCTCGAACGAGGGCCGCGAAGCGCCGAGAGAGGGAGTCCGGCCGGATCGGCGTCCCGTCCTCGCGACAGAACACCAGGTCCAGCTCGCGGTAGGCGGGACCCCAGGCGAGCCGCTCCTCGAACTGGGCCCGCCGGTGCGAGCGGAGCGCGGTCACTGTGGCCGGGTCCAGCGCCAGGGAACGCTTTGACTTCGCCGTCTTGGGAGGCAGGAACTCGAGCTTCCCTGCGGCAGAGTTCAGCGACTGCCGCACCGAAGCTCGACTGGCGCCCAAGTCGACGTTCGCCCAGCGCAGACCGAGTAGTTCGCCGCGACGGAGGCCGGTGG
>JALZIL010000386.1 GCA_030860305.1 Actinomycetota bacterium | reverse complement strand
CCGGAGGGGTTCACCCATGGGACGTCCGAGCAACGTCAACGCTGGTTCATGATCGGGTTCGACCAAGGCTCGGTCGATGCCTGCAACACCTTCGAGACCGACAACCTGTAGCTCACCGAAGCTGCCGCACGGACCGTTTCGCGAGCGCTGCTGCGCGTGCGCCGGTCACCCCAGCCCGTCGCTGGCCAGCAGGTCGCGGCGAACTGGTGCTACCTGCTCCTGCAATCGGATCAGGTCGTGCGTTGGAGGAGCGGTGCGCTCAAATGCGAACAGCAACAGGTCGAGTTGGCCCGCCAGATGCTCCCGCAGCGCCACATCCCGGGCTCGGCCGCCGACGCGGGCGCTCATCTCCACGGTGGCCTGTAGCACCAGCGGATGCTCCAGCGCGTAAACCCGGATGGCATCGAAGACAAAGTCCAGAGCCTCGGTGGGCGCTACACCCGGATTGCGCACCCGTAGGACCCCGGCTTCGTCGCGGTGGTCCGGTGACGGCAGCGGTCGGGACACCAGGGCACACAGACCGACCGATACCTGGTCCAGCGCGTTGACTGCGGTGAACGGATCGTTGGTGGACGGAGACAGCGCTCTTACCACCATCTCGATGAGTTGCTGGACCGCGAACATCACGTCTTGATCGCTCGTCCGCTCCTCCATCAGGGTCACGGCCGAGCGCACTGTGCCTTCCAACACCTCGTGTGCGGCCCCGTCCGACCACACGGTTGCCAGGGTGGTGCCCTGGACACAGAAGTTGCCGGGCCGCACTCGCAGCATCATCACCGCATCGTGTCTCGTTGCTGCGTACACCAGTTGCGAGTCTCGCACCGCCGCCACGTACCCGGAACGGTCGGCGCGCACAGCGACACCGTCGGTTGTCGGCAGTTCGACGGACGTCCTCCACTGCCCGCTCTCGCCGCGGCCATCGTCGGGAAACACGTGGTTCACCGCCTCGAGGAGGTCAGCACTCGTCCGCTGCGCCAGCGTCCACACCTGTACCGAGTCGCTGACGTGGTGGATGAAATAGACCAGCACACCGATGCTGAGCAGGGCAAGGAGCAAGGCCACGGTCACCGCGAACTGCGGGACGAAAGCCTCCTGTTCGAGGAGTTCACCTTCCGCGCGCACCGATCGCAACACCAACAGCGAGTACACGAACGTGGCGACGTAAACCCCGAGCACCAGCTGATTGCCTCGGTCGGCCATGAAGTTGCGTACCAAGCGCGGTCCGTACGTCGATGACGCCAGGGTCAGCACTGCGATCGTGATGGAGAAACTCGTTGCGGCCACCGTGAGCACCGAGCCCGCGATGGCGCCGAGCAGGTCGCGACTACCGCTGGGCCCCACCCGGTACACCAGTGCATCGAGCGGCCCGAGCGACAGCCGCCCGACTTCCTCCTCGACGATCACAAGTCCCTCGGCGACGAGCCCCCCAAGCACGCACAGGGCGGCGGGTATGAACCAGAATGACTCTCGAATCCGTTGCCAGGTCATGAGCCGATCATCGCCTGCTCGCTCGGCTGCGGTTCGGTTCGCCGCGAGCTGCGGCGGTTAGGTCTGTGTGCTGAAGCCCACCCGGCGGTGGTCGGCCTCGGCGATCTCGACGTAGGCGATCCGCTCCACCGGGACGACGACACGGCGGCCGCGCTCGTCGACGAGGGTGAGGACACCACGGCCTCGGTCGATCGCCTCGGTGATGGCTAGCTGTACCTCGTCGGGGGATTCGGGGCTGTCCACCGTGAGCTCTCGAGGTGAGTGCTGCACGCCGATCTTGACTTCCACGCTGCCCGCCTTCGGTTGCACCGTCGGGCCGGTCCGACGGTTGCCTCGCCGAGGCTAGTCCAGCCGAGTCCGGCAGGCCTGCGGACCTCCTACGCCGTGCGCGAACCCCGAGGTCGGCCCCGCGGCAGCGCCAAGGGTTGCGCCGATCACTCGCTGACGATGTCCAGCCGTAGGTCGGACTGCAGCGGGAAACCGGAGATACCGCGCCAGGCCAGGGCCGACACGAGAGCGACAGCCTGGTCCTTGCTCAGATCGCTGGCCTGGTCGTTGCGGCGCTCCAACCACCAGCGCGCGCTGATCTCGGCCAGTCCGGACAGCCCAGCCGAGAGCAGATGGGACTGAGCTGGCCCGGCCCCGGACTCGGCATTGATGGTGTCGGCCAGGGCCGCGACGATCGCGGCGAAACCGTCCTCGACCTTGTCGTGGACTTCGGGGTCGTTGCGCAGGTCGGATTCCCACAACAGGCGAAAGGCTTCGCCCTCGGTGTCCACGAATTCGAAGTAGGCAGCGATCGCCCCGTGCACGCGCTCCTTGTTGTCGCTGGTGGCCTGCAGCGCAATGAACATGCGCTCGCCCAGATGTTTGATCTGCTCGTCGAGCAGCGCGAGATACAAGTCCCGCTTCCCCGGGAAGTGTTGATAAAGAACAGGTTTCGACACACCAGCTCGGTCGGCGATCTCGTCCATCGCGGCTGCGTGGTAGCCACGCGCCACGAAGATGTCACGCGCCGCCTGGAGCAGCTGGTGGCGCCGGGCCGAGCGCGGAAGCCGGCCCGCCCGCCCGTGCGGCCGATCAGGTTGCGAGGCCGGCTGCGGGTTGGTCGTCGTCATCTCTCGGGCAGTGAACCGTTCATGCCCGCTTCGTGGCAAGAACTGAGCGTATGCGGGGGTGATCGTGAGCAGCCTGACCCACTGAGCCCGTCTCACCGACTCAGCTGGGCGGCCAGGTCGACAATGCTCGTTGCGGTGCAGTCAGGGGTGGCGAACATCGGCGGGTACGGCGCGCCCGCACGGTCGATCCAGGCCGCCTGCAGGCCGGCTCGCAGGGCCCCATCGCAGTCCCACGGGTGAACGGCAACGAGCATCAGGTCCGCGGCCGCGACGCCGGTGGCCTCGGCGGCGTACTGATAGGCCCGCGGTAGCGGCTTCCAGGCACCAGCATCCTGTACGGACAGCAACGGGTCGACCAGGTCCCGTACACCGGACCTGCTCAGCATTGCCTCAGCGAAGGCCGTTCCGCCGTTGCTCAAGGTGCAGACCTGCAGGCCCGCTGAGTGCAAGGCGCGGATGCCCTCGGCTACGTCGGGGTGCACGGGCAACTTCGCGAAGGCCGACATGATCTGCTCGACCGCGTCGTCGGGCGCGACCCTCAGCGAGTGTCCGGACAACAGGCCGGCCAGCACGCCTCGTCCCACGTCGGAGAAGTTCGGGCACTTTCCGGCGATGTTCAACGCGAAGCCGTCCCGCAAGACCGAACTGAACCAGTGGTCGACCAGGTGTCCTGGTGCGCCGACCGCGGTGAAGGCACCGGCGAGCGGGCCGAGATCGGACAGTGTCTCATTGACGTCGAAGACGAGCACCGGAGCAGGCCGGTCCTGAGTGGTCATTCCACATTCTCACCCTTGACGACCGCAAGCGGGTTGACTCGACCCGGTCACGCATCCTGGGGCCGGAGTGCATTGCCTGTGCAGGCTGGCCACACACCGACGAGGAGCTCGCCCTCATGACCGATCGTGTGCCCACCGACCGAATCCGTACCGGCCGAATTCGGACCCAACAAGAGGGCACGTACACGGTGAATGTCACGGTCACGGTCGAGGCGCCGCGCCCGGTCGTCTTCAGCGCCTTTCCCGATCCGGGCGTGCTGGCCCAGTGGTTCTGGCCGCTCCGCTTCGGTACCCGGTTCGAGTGCGATCTGCGCCCCGGTGGCTCGTTCGGCATTCACGCGGACGGGCGCCCAGAGGGTCAGGGCATGGGAGTGACCGGCGTCTACGAAGACGTCAAGGAACCGGCCCGATTGACCATGAGTTGGCAGTGGATCGGTGAACCTGCGGTCAGCCACGTCGCGATCGCGCTGACCGAAGTGACCGAGAACCGGACCGAGGTCGTCGTCACCCATTCGGCGAACACGTCGACAACGGCCAGCGACGATCATCTGCAGGGCTGGCAGGATTGCCTGGGTCGCCTGGTCGAGAGCTACGGCACAGCGCAGGGCTGAGGCCGGGCGGCGAGCTACCGTTCTCAGGATGCGCACCGCCACATTGTCCGAGGCTCCGTTGCACTCTGCCGGCGAGATGCCGCCGCCCTGGCCGGGACGCCGGGTACCGCTCAACGGAGGCGTCGTCTACGTTCGCTCCACCCCTGGCGGACGCAACAGCGAACCGGCGCTCTACGTGCACGGACTCGGCGGTGCCTCCACGAACTGGACCGACTATGCAGGTCTGCTCTCGCACCGCCTCGACGGCGAGGCCCTGGATCTGTTCGGGTTCGGTCGCTCGGGGCCGGCGCCTCGCGGGGATTACCGGATCGAGACACACGTCCGTACGGTGATCGCGGCCATCGAGGCCCGCGGTGCGCCCGTGCACCTGATCGGCAATTCCCTCGGCGGGTTGACCAGCATCCTGGCAACCGGCCGACGGCCCGACCTGGTCCGGACGCTGACCCTGATCTCGCCGGCCGTTCCGGACCTGCGTCCGCCTCGGCAGATGTCGACCCCGCTGTTCCCGTTGTTGCTGCTGCCGGGAATCGCCAAGGCAGTCGAGCGGCGGATGGCCGGCATCAGTGCCGAGGATCGGGTTAGGGCGATGCTCGAACTGTGTTTCGCTGACCTGGAGCGGGTTCCCGAGCAGCGCTTGGCCGAGGCCATCGACGAGGCCAGGATCCGGGCCGACCTGCCCTGGGCCTCGACGGCACTGGCCCGTAGCTTCCGGAGCCTGGTAGCGGCATATCTGACTCCCGGCGCCCGAAATCCCTGGCGCGTTGCCGCGAGCATCAGGAAGCCGACGCTGATCATCTGGGGGGATCGGGACAAGCTCGTCAACGTCCGCAATGCGCCCAGATTGGCCGCGGTCATGCCGGATGCACGCCTGCTGGTCCTACCCGGTGTAGGGCACACGCCGCAACTCGAGGACCCGATCACCTCGGCGCGGGCGACGATGGCCCTGCTCGACGAGGCACAGGAAAGCATTGGTCGGCCTCAGCCGGCGTGAGCGCGGGCGAGGCAACCTGGCCGGGGACGTGTCGTTTCCTAGCATGGTGTAACAGGTGTGGTGTGAGAGTCTGAAGTGGTGACCCGGCATGCTCGGGCCGACTACGGGCTGCGTGCCCCCGACGGTCCGCTCGTCGCACGAGAGCGCCTGCCACCCGAACAACGCGTCGAAGCCGTGGCGCACGGTGGTCGAGTGGCTCGATTCGTCGCGGTCTTCGGCTGGCGGGCGCTCGTCATTCCGGTGCTCGCGGTTGTGACATTCGTGACCCTGCTCGACGTCGCCTCGCCCGAGCCCGCCCCGGCTTCATCGATGGCCAAGCCAGCGCCGTCCTCGGTGGAGTCCCCGCCGAGCGCACAACCCGCGCCGACCCCGACGGCCACCGCCGAGGGGGAAGCCGCGCCGAGCGTTGCGCCGCCAGTCGTTGCACCGGTGCCCTTCGTCGAACAGGGAACCGGTCAACTCACCGTCGTAGCCGGGTCTTCCCCCGTGTACGGTACCGGCCCGCTGCAGCGCTTCATCGTCGAGGTGGAAGACGGGATCAACGTCGACGGGGCCGGGTTCGCCGCTGCGGTCGAAGGCACGTTGGCCGACCCGCGCAGTTGGGGGGCCGGTGGGGAGATGTCCTTCCAGCGAGTCGCCGGCGGCGACTACGACTTCCGGGTCTCACTGGTCAGTCCGTTGAATGTTGAGAGCTTCTGCCCGGGCGTGGGCACCGGCGGGTACACCTCCTGCCGGTACGGCGAACGCGCCGTCATCAACCTGGCGCGTTGGGAGACCGCCGTACCCGACTACGAGGGCGACGTCGCGACCTACCGCCACTACGTCGTCAATCACGAGGTCGGGCACGCCCTCGGCAACGGGCACGTGCCATGCCCCGGACCGGGTGAGCTGGCCCCGGTCATGCAGCAACAGACCCTCAGCCTGCAAGGCTGCGTCAGGAACGGCTGGCCGTACCCGAACGGTTGATCCGGGCCCGGCTGGGACGCGGAAGGGTTAGCCGGCCTCGTGCGTTGCATGCCATAGACAGGCGAATCGTTCATCCCAGTCGAGGAGTACCC
>JALZIL010000378.1 GCA_030860305.1 Actinomycetota bacterium | reverse complement strand
TGAGCGGGCGGTCGAGCTCCCCCCCAATGGCGGATTCGACGTTGTCGGTGCAGTCCTCCCACGAGATGTCATCGACCGGGGGGGCCGGCGGCGCTGGTGGCGTGGTGGGCCCGGAGTCCGCGGCCGGATCACCAGGAGTCGCCGGGGACGCCGATCCCTGCACCACGGTCGTACATCCGCTGACCGTTGCTGCGATGCAGACGAGTGCTGCCACCAGAACTGATCTGGTGGATCGTCGGCGCATGCAGCCAGCCTACGTCGGGTGCGGGCTCTCGGCGGCGTAAGCACCCGGGGCCGGGAGCGACATGCGGTGACCGCAACGGTGAGCCAGAGGCCTGATTCCCGCCGGGGCGTCAGAATGACCTGATGAAGCTGCCCGTCATGCCCCCGGTCGCTCCGATGCTCGCGAAGTCGGTGTCGACAATCCCGCCCGGCGCGTCCTATGAGCCAAAATGGGACGGCTTCCGGAGCATAATTTTCCGTGACGTCGATGTGGTCGAGTTCGGCAGCCGCAACGAGAAGCCGATGACCCGCTACTTCCCGGAACTCGTCGAGGCGGTCCAAGCAGAGCTGCCCGAACGCTGCGTCATCGACGGCGAGATCGTGATCGCCACCGATGCCGGCCTGGACTTCGAGGCGCTGCAACAGCGCATCCACCCGGCCGTCTCCCGCGTCACGATGCTGAGCGTGAAGACCCCGGCGTCGTTCATCGCCTTCGACCTGCTCGCCCTCGGCGACGACGACTACACCGGCCGGCCGTTCACTGAGCGTCGAGCCGCGCTGGAGGTGGCTCTGGCCGACGTCCGGCCGCCAATCCACCTCACGCCGGCAACCACCGATCGCGACCTCGCCGAACAGTGGTTTACCGAATTCGAGGGTGCCGGTCTCGACGGCGTCGTGGCCAAGCCACTCAACGGCACCTACCAGCCCGACAAGCGCGTCATGTTCAAGATCAAGCACGAACGCACCGCGGACTGCGTCGTTGCCGGCTACCGCGTCCACAAGTCCGGGCCGGACGCGATCGGCTCGCTCATGCTCGGGCTCTACACCGAGGACGGGGTGCTGAACTCCATCGGCGTCATTGGCGCTTTCCCGATGGCCCGTCGGCGCGAACTGTTCGCCGAGCTGCAGCCGCTGGTCACCGACTTCGACGAACACCCTTGGAACTGGGCCGCCCATGAAGCCGGCGAACGCACACCCCACTCAGGCGAGGGCTCACGCTGGAACGCTGGAAAGGACCTGTCCTTCGTCCCGCTCCGACCCGATCGGGTCGTCGAGGTGCGCTATGACCACATGGAGGGCGACCGGTTCCGGCATACCGCCCAGTTCAACCGCTGGCGCCCCGACCGAGACCCGCGCTCGTGCACCTACGAGCAACTGGAACAGCCGAACAGCTTCCAGCTCGACGAGATCGTCCCCGGTCTCGGGTCTCCATCCTGAGGCTCCCGCTGGCTCTTTACGACGATTCCTCAGGGTCTTGGCACCGCTCGCATCGGCGATCCGAATTTGCCACGTTCCGCCCGGATCGTAAGGAGCCAGACTTTTAGGTCCGGGGGACTGGCTCGATCGACCGGCCCTCGTCGTTGGTCGGCGGGTCTGACGCTGCCGGTTGACAGGTTCAGTGAATGAAGCCGTCCCAAATTCGGCTCGTACGAGCTGGCAGGCCGTCGGAGCGAGTATCGCAGTCAGAGGCGGTCGAATCTGGCCGGTGGTGCTCTAAGCGGCGGACAGTATTGTGACCCTGTCCGCAGGCACTGCTATGCGAGTCGCTTCCTCCGTCGACGAATCACCGTTCCACAAGATGTCAACGACGACGCGTGCTCCGACAACGGAGCTGTAGATATCTACGATGACCCCTTCGGCGTCCAGGCCAGCCCACTGAACTCGGACGTGGGCACCGGCGGTCAGAGGGGGGTGCACCGACTCGTTGGTCACCATGGACTCCTTCCCAGATTTCCGGCTAGAACCGAGCTAACAACATCATCCGTCAACTCAGCCAGTTCGCTCAATGAGCGTTGCCACTCGCGACAGCCCAACAGCGTTACGGGATAACCCTCGCGTCTGAGCCGATCAAGCATTGAGAGCTCCGAATGAGCGATCGCATTGCGTACGGCATTCAGCTTGTCCAGGTCAAGGTTCAGCAAGTCCGCGGTGCTGTCCGGTGAGGCCGCACTCCTATGACGATCCCAACGGGATTGCTCCGGTGCG
>JALZIL010000341.1 GCA_030860305.1 Actinomycetota bacterium | reverse complement strand
CAGGATGTCTGGGTGGACGGCCCGGGTGGGGAAATCCATGCCCTCGTGGCACGCCCACCGCGCGGTACGGCGCCGTACGCGACCGCGTTCCTGATCCACGGTGGTCCGGAGTCCTCGGACGAGGACTCCTACCGTGCCCGGCGAGCGGCGTACGCCGAGGCCGGCTACGCCGTCGTACACGTGAACTACCGAGGGTCGACCGGGTACGGCTCGACCTGGCGCGATGCGCTGACCGGGCGGCCGGGCCTGACCGAGTGCGACGACATCGCGGCGGTGCACGACTGGGCGCTCTCCTCAGGTCTGGCCGACCCGAGCCGGTGCATCCTCACCGGTGGCTCCTGGGGCGGCTACCTGACCCTGCTCGGACTGGGCACCCAGCCGCAGCGGTGGGCTGCCGGAGTGGCCGAGGTCCCCGTGGCGGACTATCTCGCCGCCTACGAAGACGAGATGGAGGGCCTTCGGGCCTTCGACCGGGCGCTGTTCGGCGGCTCGCCGACCGAGATCCAGGACGTCTATCGGCGCTCCTCGCCGATGAGTTACGTCGATGCCGTGCGGGCACCGGTCATGGTGATGGCCGGGGCGAACGACCCGCGCTGCCCACTGCGCCAGATCGAGAACTACCTCGCTGCTCTCGCCGAGCGCGGTCATGACCATGAGGTGTATCGCTTCGACGCCGGCCACGGCAGCCTCGTGATAGCGGAGACGATCCGCCAGGTGTCGGTCGCACTGGACTTCTTCCTGCGCCGGGTTCCACCCGGCTGACCAGCCACCTTGACTCTCCCCCCTGAGGGAGACCGAAAACTGGATGCCATGGCGAACGCGTTGATGTCGATCGGAACGTTCTCGCGCCCTCGACCTGCCGTTTGTCCGATGTCGGCGAGATCTTGCGCGCAAGGGACCCGGATCGGACCCGCAAGATCCTCACTGGGCACGGGAGTTGCTCCAGGAGCGGCTGGCCCGGATCGCGCAGGCCGTCGACGAGATCCACTCCAGCATCGAGCATCCCGCGAGTCTCACCCCGGTGTACGTCCGCGACGAACCAGTGGTCGACGATGTGGAAGAAGTCGTCGCCTACGTACCCATCGCTGCAGAGGTCCAGCTACCCGACGACCGCGGGCCGATGGCGATGGGGGAAGGGCCGGCTGCGACAGTCGCTGTCCTGACCCACCACGGCTGCTACGACTCGATCGCCGACCCCTATCAGCTGCTCGGCCGTTGGGTCGCCGAACATGCCGTCTCCGCCGACCTGCAGATACGCGAGGCGTACGCCATCAGCCCGGCCGACCACGACGATCCCGCGCGCTATCGAACCGACGTCTGCTGGCCGCTGGACCGTTGGCCTACCACCACCGAGGGGAAGACCCGATGACACTGTCGGTTGGCTGCGTGACCATCGACTGCGACGACGTTGGAAGGGTCGCCGCCTTCTGGTCGGCTGCACTGGACGTCCCGGTCGACGAAGGCGCCTCACCGTACGTCGCCTCGCTGAATCGAACCGGGGCGGCGCTACCCAGATTCCTGTTCCTCAGGGTCCCAGAGGCCAAGACGGCCAAGAACCGGATGCACCTCGACCTACTGGTCGATGCCACAGGGCCGCACGAGAAGGAGGTGGCCCGGCTCGTCGACCTCCGAGCCACGCATGTGGCCGACAAGGACGAATGGGGCCATTCCTGGGCGGTGCTCACCGATCCGGAGGGCAACGAGTTCTGCATTGCATCCCAGCATTGACCAACTGGGCTGGCCGCGGTCAGTCGATGAGATGGATCTCGGCGTCGTGCCCGCCTGCTCGCGCCAGACGGCGGTCAGCCGTCAACAACGGAGCGTCGAGTGCCTCGGCAAGGGCCACATATGTCGCGTCGTACGCGGTGAGGCTGCCGCGCAGATCCCAGATCCGTGGCAGCAGCGGCTCGGCAGGGTGACGCGTGACCGGCAGGTTCATCAGATCATCGATTGCAAGCCGACCGCGCTCAGCTGAGACGTCGGCTCGGACGACAAGAGAGCGGAAGGCACTCAACACCTCTACCGCAGCCAGATGCGGCGCGTGCGCGTCGGAGCCACCGCTGAGCAACCTGCCGGCGACGCTTTGTCCGACCGGCGACCAACGCAGAAACTCCACCAGAACCGATGCGTCGAGCACAACGGCCCTAGTTGCAGCGGTCACCGGCCCTCGCGATCGGCCCGGATGAGGGCGACAACCTCCTGGGTGCTGGTCTCCCCGGCCACGCCTCGCGACTGGATTCGGTCGGCCAGTTCCTCGATGGTGGGCGTCTCGGCGGCTCGGCGAAGAACCTCGATGGCGTACTCGGACAGCGATTGGCCCCGCTGGGCCGCACGCACCTTGAGCCGCCGGTGGAGATCCTCGGGCATGCTACGGATCTGCAGTGCTTTCATGCACTCAGCATGCTTGCATGCGGATTACGTGTCAACCATTTCCGAGCAGCACGTGCCACCACTGTCAGCGCAGAGGCCAGCTAGCGGATGGCGAGGAGTTCGGCGATCTGGACGGTGTTCAACGCCGCCCCCTTGCGCAGGTTGTCATTGCTCACGAACAGGGCAAGGCCGCGGCCGTCGGGTACGCCGGGGTCAACCCGGATCCGGCCGACGAAGCTGGGGTCCTTTCCTGCCGCCTGCAACGGCGTCGGGATGTCGGTCAATTCCACTCCCGCAGCGTCGGCGAGGAGCTCCGTCGCCCGCGCCACGCTGAGCGGTCGGGAGAACTCGGCATTGAGCGACAGCGAATGGCCGGTGAACACCGGAACCCGGACGCAGGTCCCAGAGACCAGCAGGTCCGGAATGCCGAGAATCTTGCGACTCTCGTTGCGTAGCTTGCGTTCCTCCTCGGTCTCGCCGGAGCCGTCCTCGAGCAGCGAACCGGCGTACGGCACTACGTTGAACGCGATCGGGCGGGCGTAGAGCACGGGATCCGGAAACGGTACGGCCGACCCGTCGTGCGTCAATTCGGTTGCCCGGTCGGCAGTCTCACGGACCTGCTCGTCCAACTCCTCCACGCCGGCCAGGCCACCGCCAGAGACCGCTTGGTAGGTGCTGGCGATGAGCCGGACCAGACCGGCCTCGTCGTGCAGCGGCTTGAGGACGGGCATCGCTGCCATCGTGGTGCAGTTCGGGTTGGCGATGATCCCCTTGCTGGCCAGCTTGATTGCCTCCGGATTGACTTCAGCAACAATCAGCGGAACTGCCGGGTCCATCCGCCAGGCCGAAGAGTTGTCGATGACCAGAACGCCTGCAGCAGCGAACTTCGGCGCCAGTTCCCGCGAGGATGTGGCGCCGGAGGAGAACAACGCCACGTCGAGTCCGGCGGGGTCGGCGATCGCAGCGTCCTCGACGGTGATCTCGGCGCCCTTCCACGGCAACCTCGTGCCCGCTGACCGCGCCGAGGCGAAGTAGCGGATCTGATCGACCGGGAAGTCGCGTTCGGCGAGGATGGCTCGCATCACCGTGCCGACCTGCCCGGTCGCCCCGACGATCCCCACGTTGAGCCCGCTCATCCAACTGCCTCCACGCCGCTTGGCCTGCTCATCGTTTCCGAGCCTCGCTCGCTCCGCTCACCGGTCGGTCCGCTCCTCGCTCGTTCCTCGCTGCGATGCTCCCGCCCTCTCGGCTCATCGGCCGGTCCCGCCGTACACGACCGCCGTTGTCTCCTCGTCGCCGAGTTCAAAGGCCGAATGCACCGCGCGTACGGCGACGTCGAGATCAGTGTCCCGGCAGATCACCGAGATCCGGATCTCCGATGTCGAGATCATCTCGATGTTCACGCCGGAGTCGGCCAAGGCGTCGAAGAACCGGGCCGACACCCCAGGATGCGAGCGCATCCCGGCCCCGACCAGGCTCAGCTTGCCGATGTGGTCGTCGTACAGAAGTGCCTCGAAGCCGACGACTTCCTTGACCCGGGACAATGCTTCCAGCGCGGCCTTGCCGTCGTCTCTGGGCAAGGTGAACGAGATGTCGGTACGGCCGGTCGTGGCAGCCGAGACGTTCTGCACGATCATGTCGAGATTGATCTCCGCGGCCGCGACGGAGCGGAAGATCGCCGCCGCCTCGCCGGGCTTGTCCGGAACGCCGACGACGGTGATCTTCGCTTCGCTGCGATCGTGTGCGACGCCGGAGATGATCGCTTGTTCCACCGTGAGGTCCTCCATCGAGCCGGTCACCAGGGTGCCCGGGAGTTGTGAGTACGACGAACGCACCCTGACCGGCATGTCGTAGCGGCGCGCGTACTCCACGCACCGAAGGTTGAGCACTTTCGCGCCACAGGCAGCAAGCTCGAGCATCTCCTCGTAGGTGACCTGCTCGAGTCGCTTGGCGTCGGGCACGATCCGTGGATCGGCGGTGAAGATCCCGTCCACATCGGTGTAGATCTCACAGATGTCCGCGTTCAGTGCTGCGGCCAACGCGACCGCGGTGGTGTCCGAGGCACCGCGACCGAGCGTGGTGATGTCCTTGGTGTCCTGGCTGACGCCCTGGAAGCCGGCAACGATCGCGATCGAACCCTCGTCGAGGGCGCTCTGGATCCGGCCCGGCGTGATGTCGATGATCCGCGCCCTGCCATGCGTGGCCGTCGTGATCACCCCGGCCTGTGAGCCGGTGAAGGACCTGGCGTCGAAGCCCAGCGTCGAGATCGCGATGGCCAGTAATGCCATGGAGATCCGCTCTCCGGCGGTGAGCAGCATGTCCAACTCGCGGCCGGGTGGGATCGGCGTGATCTGCATGGCCTGGTCGCGCAGATCGTCGGTGGTGTCGCCCATGGCGCTGACCACCACCACGACGCTGTCACCGCGGCGGCGAGCGGTCACGATCCGCTGGGCCACCCGCTTGATGTGCTCGGTGGTGGCGACCGAGGATCCCCCGTACTTCTGCACGATCACGCCCACAGGTCGAAAGGATACCGAGGACGCTCA
>JALZIL010000338.1 GCA_030860305.1 Actinomycetota bacterium | reverse complement strand
TGGATTCCCTCGCGCTGGCCCGCAACCTCTCACCGCACACGATCCGCGCCTACCGAGGCGACGTCCGCGGGCTGTTGGAGCACCTGACCCGCCGGGGCGAGCAGGACCTGGCCGGCCTGGATCTCAGCGTGTTACGCAGCTGGCTGGCCCAACAGAAGACGCTCGGGGCGGCGCGGTCGACCCTGGCCAGGAGGGCAGCCGCGGCTCGCACGTTCACTGCCCATGCCCGTGCGGCCGGCTGGATCCCGGTCGATCCAGGGGTACGGCTGTCCAGCCCGCGTCCACATCGGTCGCTTCCAGTCATTCTGAAGGCCGGACAAGCCAGGGCCGTGGTCGATGCGGCCGGTCAACGCGCTCTGGACGCACATGACGGCCACGCCCACGACGTCGGCGCCGATCCGGGAAATCGGGGCCAGCGTGCTGTCGCACTGCGCGATCGGCTCGTGCTCGAACTGCTCTACGGCTGCGGCATCCGGGTCGGTGAGCTGGTCGGACTTGATCTCGGGGACATCGATCCGGGTCGACGGGTGGTTCGGGTCTTCGGGAAGGGCAGCAAGGACAGGGTGACGCCATACGGCGTGCCCGCCCAGCGTGCTCTGGACGATTACCTCAGCGCGGGACGACCGGCATTGGCCAGAGCTGACAGCGGCCCGGCCATGCTTCTCGGAACGAAGGGCGGTCGGCTCGGGCAACGCGAGGCCAGGCGGATCGTGCACACGGCGGTTGCCGCGGTTGCGTCGACCCCGGATGTCGGCCCGCACGGTCTTCGGCACAGCGCCGCCACACACATTCTCGAAGGTGGGGCGGACCTGCGCAGCGTGCAGGAACTCCTCGGGCATGCAAGTCTGGCGACCACGCAGATCTACACCCACGTCAGCGCCGAGCGGCTCACGGCGGTCTATCGGCAAGCACATCCTCGCGCCTGACACCCGTCACCAGACAGGCACTGCACTTGCCTTGGGCCCTTTGCAGCCAACGGTTCAGCAGGCCTGCGTACGGGACGGGCAATGTGGGGCCACGGCCGCGGCGCCGGGCCCCCCGTCGACGCAACAGCGGTATCCATCCGAGAGCGCAGACCATGGCCGGCCCAGCGGTCATCGCCATCACCGGGTCGAGGCGCCCGCCGAGGCCACCCGCGCCGTACCGCGGGAGTAGCCGCACCGGCCGCTGATCGAGCAGCAGCATCGGGTCGAGATAGGACTCCCCACGCTTGAGGCCCCAATGCAGGCAGGCAGGAGCCGGGCAACCGGCGTGTCCGGCCTGGAGAGTGCCGATGACCTGACCGATCGACAGCGACATACCGGCCGCGACCGAGGCCAGAACCGGCTCATAGGTCGTCCTGAGCCCATCGGCGTGCTGGACACTGACCACCCCTCGGCCGGCCAGCAGGCCCGCATAGACCACCGTGCCGACTCCGGCAGCGTGGACCTCCTGACCCGGGCTCCCGGCCAGGTCCACCCCCCGGTGACCGGCCGCATAGGGGTTCTCCGGCGGATCGAAAGGTCGGGTAACGGTCAGCGGCTCAGGAAGTGGGGCGACCCAGGATCCGGCGTAACCTGCCGCCACCGGCGAAACGCACCAGAACCCGGTGGTCAGGACGAGCAGCGTTGCCAATCGCCACACCAGATCCCAGCGCACGTCGGCAATGCTGCAGCGGCCAAGCCGGGATGGACAGGCTGCCACGGCGTTTGTGGACGGCGCGGCCCCCGTTCGCGATCCCTGTGGACAGGACGCCGTACACTGCTAGTCAGCGGTCCGTCCCCGTGGCGGATCGACTTCGCGTGACCTTCCCCGTCTCCGGGCGGGAGGCAGCCTCTTCTCGGTCCCGGCACTGTCATCTGGCAACGTCGTCAGCTGACACTGCGGGTCAGTGTGGCTCCTTGGTCACCAGGGCGACGTTTCCGACTTGGAACGTCGCGACAACCGAGTGAGCGCCATCGCCGGGCAATCGGTGGGTGGCGCGTGAAACGAGAGGACGGCCCGTGGCTGTCGTCAGTATGAAGA
>JALZIL010000325.1 GCA_030860305.1 Actinomycetota bacterium | reverse complement strand
AGGTCCATCGCCGTACGAGCGGCTCGTACGTAGTAGAGGCCCTCGACCGCGGTCTGGGTGACCAGCCGGCTCTGGGCGATCGTGCGGGCCTGGTCGAGCTGGGAGCCGGCTGCGATGTAGCGCTCCGATGCGTCGGCCAGCGCCTGCTTGGCAGGTCCCTCGACCGCGGAGAGGTTGGACAGCTGGCCGCCGAGCAGCTCGTACCAGCGCCGAGCTTCGGCCTTGGCGTCCTCAAGTGAGGTAGCGGCGGCTGTGGTCTGCTTGCGCTTCTGGCTGGACGAGTACAGCCAGAAGCCAGCAGCAACGATCAGCACGATCAGGATGAGCTCCACGGTGGTGACGCCTCCTCGATGTCACAGGACCGATCCGAGCCGACGGCCGGCTGTCCTCGACTGTCTCAACGTCGCGCTTTGAGCGGGCGTTCCACCGCGTCGGAAAAGTCCGGCCGACTGGACTGCACGTTTACCGCGGATAGGAGCAAAGGCGGGCTGCGATCTCGGTCCCCGCCCGTGCCGAGTCGACGGTCTGAGCCACTCGGACAGGTTGCGGCTGCGGTACGAGCTGTGCTCCTCGGTCCGGTCCTGACCTGGGTGCCGGGCATGACTCCGCCAGCGTGCGCCCGCGACCAGCGCCCTGTCCGCAGTCCACAGTGACCGCGCGCGGATCGGTCTGCACAACTCCGGGAATGATTACCTCCAGTACGGCCAGCGCGTCGTGGACGACCACGCCGCCGCCCCGTTGGTCTGACTCCTGGACGGTGCGGGAATGGACCAGCATCGCGGCGCCCGCTGCGCCGACCGGTCCGCTCGCGCCGATCCGTTCCACCGCGGCTAGATCCAACGCGGCCTGCCGCGTCACATCCATCCCGACGACCGTGATCGGCAGGCCGGAGTTCAGTACCCGTTGCGCCGCCTCAGGATCCGAGAGTGCGTTGAACTCGGCGACCCCTGTGGTGCTTCCGGCGCCGTACGCACCACCCATCACGACCAACCGGTCGATCCGTGCAGCGGCGGCTGGATCGGACCCGACCAGCAGAGCGATGTTCGTGAGCGGTCCGATGGCGCACACGGTGACCGGACGAGACGATGCCTGGAGCAGGTCAGCAAGGAAGCGGACGGCTCCAGTCGGCTCTGCCCGCCGATCAGCCGGCGATAGTTCCACTCCTCCAAGGCCATTCGCGCCATGAGTATGTGACCCGCGACGAGGCTGCGGATGAATGAGCGGGCGTGCGGCCCCGGCGGCAACGGGAATGTTCCGGGCGCCAGCCAGGGCGAGGATGCGCAGTGCGTTCTCCGTCGTCTGCCGTACGGAGACGTTGCCGAACACCGTTGTTACCGCTGCTAGTTCGACCTCCGGACTCGCGATGGCCAGCAATATCGCGATCGCGTCGTCAACTCCGGGGTCGGTATCGATCACTAACAGTCTGCGGCTCATTCCGACCCCAGTCCCTCCACCGACACGCAGCGGCCTCAACTGCTGGGCACTTGGTCAACTATCTCGACAGCAGGGCCCCGGCGCCGTCATCAGGGGGAGATCGGTACCTACCCATCGTGTCAGGGTGCCCCTGAGTCGGAAAGGAGACTGTGGCGCAGGGGCAGGTAGCGTGGCGGAGGTGTTCACCACTCGGCCGGAGTTGTCGGGCACCTTCGGCATGGTGGCCAGCACGCACTGGCTGGCCAGCGCTGCGGGAATGGCCATCCTGGAAGAGGGTGGCACGGCGGTCGACGCGGCCGTGGCCACCGGCTTCACCCTCCAGGTCGTCGAGCCCCACTTGAACGGTCCCGGCGGCGAGGTGCCGATCCTGTTCGCCCACCGTGGTGAGGCGCCGACTGTCCTTTGTGGACAAGGCGTGGCTCCAGCCGGGGCGACGATCGAGCACTACCTCGACCAGGGTCTCGACCTCATCCCGGGAACCGGACTGCTCGCGCCCGCCGTACCCGGCGCCGTCAGTGCCTGGCTGACCTTTCTCCGGGACCACGGAACCCTGCCGCTGGATCGCGTGCTGCGCTTCGCGATCGAGTACGCCACCCACGGTCACCCGCTGCATCCGCGGGTTGTAGCGACCATCGCCGCAAGCGCGGACACTTTCCTCCAACACTGGCCGACTTCGGCTGAGCTGTGGCTGGACGTCGACGGTCGGGCACCAGCCTCAAACACGTTGTGGCCCAATGCCGCTCTGGCTGTGACATACAGCCGGCTCCTGGATGCAGCTCGCACGGCCGGCGGGTCACGCGAGCAGCAGATCGACGGAGCACTCACCAGCTGGCGCGAAGGCTTCGTCGCCGAGGCGATCGAGCGGCACGTCCGTACGCCGGTCATGGACGAGTCCGGCGCCCGCCATGCCGGCGTCCTCACAGGCCACGACCTCGCCACCTGGCGCCCGTCATACGAGCGTCCGGTCACCTTCGACTGGCGCGGCGACACGGTGTGCAAGGCCGGTCCGTGGAGTCAGGGACCGGCCTTTCTGCAGGCACTCGGCATCCTCGCCGGCTTGCCCGCCGCCGAGGCGCCGCATGCCAGTGCGGAGCAGATTCACGTGGTCACCGAAGCCGTCAAGCTCGTCATGGCCGATCGGGAGGCGTGGTACGGCGATGCCCGGCCGGTCCCGATCGACGCGCTGGTGTCCGAGGCGTACGCCCGCGAGCGCGCCGCGCTGATCGGGGAGAGGGCCGCGATCAGGCTGCGCCCGGGAGCGCCCGAGGGAGCCGAAGCCAGACTGCCGCGGTACGTCGTCGAGCCGCCCGTTGACACCCGGCCCGCCGCCGGGATGGCCGGCGTCGGCGAACCGACCGTGGCCCGAACCCCTGGCGACACTTGTCATCTCGATGTCGTCGACCGGCACGGCACGATGGTGACGGCAACCCCGAGCGGTGGCTGGTTGCAGTCTTCGCCCACCATCGCCGATCTCGGGTTCGCTTTGGGTACCCGGGCCCAGATGTTCTGGCTGGAGCCGGGTCTGGCCAGTTCCTTGACACCGGGCACCCGACCGCGCACGACGCTGAGCCCGACCCTGGTCATGCGCGGCGATGAGCCCGTCATGGCCTTCGGCACCCCCGGCGGTGATCAGCAGGAGCAGTGGCAACTCACGTTCTGGCTGGCCCACAGCCTCGGTGGACTGAACCTCCAGGAGGCCATCGACGCGCCGAGCTGGCATACCACTGCATTCCCGTCCTCGTTCGCGCCACGAGAGATGACCGAATCCGGCCTGGTGGTCGAGGATCGGGTGGGAGACAGCGTGATTGCCGATCTGGAACAACGTGGGCACCACGTCGTACGGTCGGGGCCGTGGACCCTGGGCCGGATGTCCGCGGTGAGCCGCGATCCGGACACCGGCGTTCTGCGGGCGGCGGCCAATCCGCGGGGCATGCAGGGCTACGCCGCCGGCC
>JALZIL010000323.1 GCA_030860305.1 Actinomycetota bacterium | reverse complement strand
CGGATACCTCCGCTGATCGGCGAACTCTCCGCCGGTAAGGACACCCGCGCGGTGTTGGGCCACCTGACGCAGAGCAGCCGCCTGCGGATGGCGGTCGGGATGGATCACGAGCTGGAGCTTCCCGACCGCTCGAGCACCTCGCTCGACGTCAACACCGACGTCGCCCGGTTCACCGTCTCAGCCCGACTGCCGGTGGGGTCCAAGCTGCGGCTGGTGAAGTATCTGGCCTACGGCTGGTCCAGCCGGCGCTCGGCCCATGCGCTGCGCGATCAGGTCGAGGGAGCGCTGGCCACTTCCAAGCTCTCCGGGTGGGATGTTCTGGTCAGCGAACAGCGGAAGTTTCTCGACGACCACTGGGCGGGGGCCGACGTGGAGATCGAGGGCGACGACGAGATGCAGCAGGCCGTCCGCGTGGCGATGTTCCACGTCCTGCAAGCTGCCGTACGAGCCGAACGCCGGGCGATCCCGGCCAAGGGTCTCACCGGTCCGGGATATGACGGTCACACGTTCTGGGACACCGAGAGCTACGTCCTGCCGGTCCTCACCTACACGACACCGGGGGCTGCCCGGGACGCTCTGATCTGGCGGCATTCCACGCTCGACCGGGCCAGGGAAAGGGCTGCCGTACTGGGCCAGATGGGAGCGGCATTCCCATGGCGCACGATCAACGGCGCCGAGTGCTCGGGCTACTGGCCGGCCGGAACGGCGGCGTTCCACATCAATGCCGACATCGCCGACGCGGTCGCCCGCTACTACGGAGCCACCGGAGACGACGACTTCGACCGCGACTACGGCACGGAGATTCTGATCGAAACCGCCCGGCTGTGGATGTCATTGGGGCACTTCGCCTCCGACGACGGGTTTCGGATCGACGGGGTCACCGGGCCGGACGAGTATTCCGCGATCGCCGACGACAACACGTTCACCAACCTGATGGCCCAGCGTAACCTCCGGGAGGCCGCCGCTGCCGTGAGTCGCCAGGGAGACGTGGCGACCAGACTCGGGGCGGATGAGGTCGAGGCGGCATCGTGGTGCCGTGCGGCCGACGCCGTCGTGATCCCGTACGACGAGCGCCTCCACGTGCACCAGCAGTCTGAGGATTTCACCGAACACGACGAATGGGACTTCGCGCGCACACCCGCCGAGCACTACCCGTTGCTACTGCATGCCCCGTACTTCGAGCTCTACCGCAAACAGGTCATCAAGCAGGCCGATCTGGTGATGGCGATGTACCTGCGCGGTGACGCATTCACTCCGGAACAAAAGGTGCGCAACTTCGCCTATTACGAGGCTCGGACCGTTCGGGACTCGTCCCTCTCTGCGGCTCAGCAGGCAGTCATCGCGGCCGAAGTCGGGCATCTCGAGCTTGCCTACGACTACTGGGCCGAGACCATCTTCACCGACCTCTACAACCTGCACGGCAACAGCGTTCAAGGCCTGCATCTGGCTGCCCTGGCCGGCGCGTGGACGGTCGCTGTCAGCGGCTTCGGTGGAATGCGGGACTACGACGGCCGGGTGACCTTCGCTCCACGACTGCCGCCCAAATTGACCCGACTGGCCTTTTGCATCCTGGTCGAAGGACGGGCGATCACGGTCAAGGTCGGCAGGGCTTCAGCGACCTACCACCTCGTCGATGGCAAGGAGTTCACCAGCAGCCACCACGGGCAGGAGTTCACCATCAGCGTCGATCAGCCGGTGACCCTGCCGATCCCCGAGGCTCCGAAGGTCGACCCCGTCCATCAGCCGAAGGGTCGCGAACCGATCCACCGGGACTGACCGGTCCCGGGCATCCAGTGCTCCCAGCCTCGGCCGGGCCTGTTCCCGGTCAGTGCTTCCAGCGGGTGAGCGCCGCGATCCCCTCCGGAGATGATCCGGCGAACAGTTCCATCTCGTAGCGGCGCAGTTCGATGATGGTGGTGGCTAGTTCGACGCCGAAGGCTGCCCGGATCGCCGGCTCCTTCTCGAAGGCCGCCACCGCCTCATCGAGGGATGCGGGCAACGGCTCGATGCCCGCTGCGGCGCGCGCCTCGGGCGACAGTGCCGCCGGGTCCGCATTCACCGGCGGGGAGAGGGTGGCCTGCTCCGCGAGGCCGGCCAGGCCGGCGGCCAGCAGTCCGGCGACGAGCAGGTACGGGTTTGCTGTCGCGTCGACACACTTCACCTCGAGGTTCGCCGCTCGGTCTCGATTGCCGATCGGACCGGTGATCAGGCGCAGTGCGGTCTCACGGTTCTCCAGCCCCCAGCAGGCGAAGGCTCCGGCCCAGTGCGAGGGGATCAGTCTCAGATACGAAGCCACGCTGGGCGCACCGATGGCCAGAAGTGCTGCAAGCCGATCGAGGATGCCTGCGCAAAAGGACGCGCCGGGCGTCGTGAGGCCGAACTCACCGTCCCCGCCGGTCATCAGATTGGTGTCATCCGACCAGATGGACAGGTGTACGTGCGCGCCATTGCCCACGCCGTCGGCCAGGACCTTGGGGGAGAAGGAGGCCCGTAAGCCGTGGCGAAGGGAGACTGCGCGCACAGTCTCTCGAACCAGTACGAACGTGTCCGCGGCATCGACCGGGTTCTGCGCGGCGACGGATATCTCGTACTGGCCGGAGGCGTATTCCGGGTGCAGCTGATCCACCGAGACGCCCTGCGCAGCAAGGGCGGCGAGCAGGTCAACGCAGTAGTCGGACAACTCGCTGATCCGCGTCATGCCATAGGCGGGCCCCTGGCAGGCGGCGACGAAATCGTTCCCGTCGCCGATGCTGACCGCCCACTCGACCTCGAAGGCCAGCTGGGCTGTCAGACCGACATCAGCAAGGGCATTCACGAGCCGGCGGGCCAGCAGGCGCGAGCACTGCGGATGGGCCGCACCTTCCTGGTCGTAGCGGTCCACCGGAGCCCACCCCCAGCCAGGCTGACCGGCCAACACGGTGAGCCGATCGACGTCTGGGTGCAGGCGGAGATCGCCGACTGGAGAGCCGGCATAAGTGCCGGACAAGATCATGTCGTCGAGCCGGAAGGCGTCGAAGACCGGCGACATGCCGACTCCCCAGGCGGCGGCGGCCGGCAACTTGGCCACCGGCACCGTTTTCACCCGAGTGATGCCGGAGTTGTCGACGAAGGTGAGCGCGACGCCATGGACGCCGGCATCCTCGAGATCGCCGAGGAATTCACTCGCCTGCTGCTCCCGCGCTCGACGGTCCTGGATCTCCATTGCCCGCACTCCCGTTCGGCCTGGTGCTGTTGAAGCAAACCCTAGGGGTTACCAACCCAGCAGTCTTCGGAGGAAACTGATGCTCAAGGTCCTAGCGAAGGCAGGAGCGGATTGAGTCTGCGATCCACAGTGGACGAGCTACTCGTCGTCGACCACCACTGCCACGGGGTGTTGCGCCGCGACGTCGACCGAGCCGATTTCGAATCCCTGCTCACCGAAGCCGACCGACCTGGTCTGCTGAGCCCGACGGTGTTCGACTCGCACATCGGTTACGCCCTCCGGCGTTGGTGCGCACCGGTTCTGGATCTCGAACCGCACACCCCGCCCGAGGAATACCTCCAGCGCCGAGCCGAACTCGGACACGCAGAGGTGACCCGGCGATTCCTGCGGGCCGCGGGAACCGGCACCTACCTGGTCGATACCGGCTTCGTCCCGGAGCCGATCCTGGACCCGTTGGAGTTGGCCGAGGTCGTCGACGGCGAAGCACACGAGATCGTGCGTCTGGAGCAGGTCGCCGAACAGGTGGTGGCCGGGGGAGTAGACGCCAACCGGTTCGCCAACGAAGTCCGAGAGCGACTGGCGGACCGTACGGCGACGGCGGTCGGTGTCAAGTCGATCGCGGCCTACCGGGCAGGGCTGGATCTTCCGGGCGAACAGCCCGCTGATAGCGAGGTTGCTGTCGCGGCCGGACGCTGGCTGGCCGATGTGGAAGCCGGTGCCACCCTGCGCTGCAACGACCTGCTCCTGCACAGCTTCCTGGTCTGGACCGGGATCGAGCTGGGCAAGCCTGTGCAGTTCCACGTGGGGCTGGGTGACTCCGACGCCGATCTACGGCGTGCCAACCCGTTGCTCCTGACGCCGCTCCTGCGGGCCACTCAGAGCAGGGGCGTTCCGATCATGTTGTTGCACAACTATCCGTTCCACCGTTACGCCGGCTATCTGGCGCAGGTCTTCAGCCATGTCCACGTCGACCTCGGCCTGGCCACCCACAACCTCGGCCGGGCCTCTGGACGGGTGATCGGTGAGTTGTTGGAGTTGGCGCCGTTCGGCAAGGTGCTGTTCTCCTCCGACGCGTTCGGCTTACCCGAGCTCTTTCACCTGGGAACTCTGCTGTTCCGGCGCGGCTTGGCCGACGCTATACACGCTGGGGTGGCTGACGGGAGTTGGACCGAGACCGACGCCGAGCGCATCGCCGGCATGATCTTGGCCGGCAACGCAATCCGAGCCTATGGTCTGGACTCCGCGTGCCCCTAGCTCTGGCAGGTCGGCGTTGATCCGCCGGTACCTCGGCCATCACCGTCCGGGCACGACTACCGCCGCGGCACGCCCGGGGGATATTGCTGATTGGCCACCACGTCGGTCCACCGGCGGATCAGGCTGTCACGGTCGATGCTGTTCAGATCGACGACGGCCTCTGGGCCGGCCAGAACTGTGTGCTCCTGAGAATTTTCAATCGTGATCGCCAGTAGATAGGTGTGTCCCTCTTGCAACATCGGTTGATCATCGAGGATATGGCGGTCGCTTCCGTCGGCGTAACCCGACTGGCCCACCACGACTTGGCCGCGCGCTTCGCCTTTCAATGATTGCTCTACTTGTACGGCGTAGAGCGTTTGGCTCTGGCCCTCCTGTGTCTCGACCACATCGACAACGGTTGCGATGACTACGTCATCGGCGTAGCCGGCGATGTAGTACGGATTTGTTGCATCGAAGGCGTAGCCGCTCTGAATTGTGTACGTCGTGCCCGCGCCCGGATTGCTGAGGATGAGGCCAAGCGTGACGGCGGCCGTGAGACCGATCAGCGCTCCGGCGATGGCCTTCGGCCTGGAGATCATGGTTGGACATGATCCGGCAGAGAAGAGAAGTCCGCCAGTGCGGCGACTGAGCGCGCCGGAGACCAGCGCCGCGCTTGGAAGCCGCCCGGAATCTGTCACCCTCACCGACCTCTGCCCACAGCCCGTATGGACCGCCGAGCGGGTGCGCCCAGTTATCCACACCGGCGCTGATTCGCCCCGCAGACTCCCGACATGCGACGACGCTCGTAGGCATGGACAGCACCCCGAAGCTCCGTCTCAGCGGCCCCGGAAGTCTGATCGCGGCCGTACCGCATCTCCTCGGATTTCCGCCTGAGCAGTCACTGGTCCTGGTCGGGCTGAGCGGTCCCCGGTCCCGGCTGGGCCTCACCATGCGGGCCGACCTCCCCCTCGACGGACCCGACCACGCGCCCTCGGTGGCTGAGCTCGAGCCGCTCGTCGAGGCGCTGCGCCGCGACGGGGCCTCGGAATGCCTGGCGATGATCATGACCGACTGCCCGGACGAGGCCGGTCTGGCCCCGTACGTGAACCTCGTGGCCAACCTCGACGAGGCGCTGTTCGAGGGCGGGATCGATGTCGATGACATCGTCCTGGTGCGGGAGGGGCGCTGGCGCTCTTACCTCTGTCCGGACCCGCACTGCTGCCCTTCGCAGGGTACGGCTGTTCCGGCACCATCCGGCGAGCTCGCGGCGTATGCGGCCTATTCCGGTTCCGTGGTTCGGGACAGCCGCGCGGCACTGCTCGAGATGATCGCGCCCGATTCGGCGGCGGTCGCCGCGACCGAACGGGCGCTGGATCATGTGTGCCGGGAAATGGCCGAGGCTTCCAATGCGGGTACCTCGGATGCCTATCGAGACCGGATCGAGGAGTTCATCGACCGTCGGGTGCGCGCAGTCGCTGCCGGTACCGCACGGTCACTGACCCATCGGGATGCCGCCCGGATCTCCGTCGCGCTGATCGATCGCCCACTCCGGGATCGGGTGGCCGGCCATTGCCTACAACAGACAGCCTCGGCGGCGGAGTCCGTGTGGATCGATCTCCTCCGCCGGTTGCCGGTGCCGTTGGACGCAGCACCGGCGACCCTGCTGGCCATGAGTTCGTGGGCGAGAGGGGATGGCGCGATGGCGAATGTGGCGCTGGACCGGGCGCTGGACAGCGATCCCGGGTATTCCTTGGCCCAGCTCGTGCGCACGGCACTGGACCATGCACTGCCCCCAGCCACAGTCCGGGAGATGCTCGCGTTCCCGGCCGCTGAG
>JALZIL010000317.1 GCA_030860305.1 Actinomycetota bacterium | reverse complement strand
AGGGCGAACGCCGCCGGCGCCGCCTGCAAGCCGCCGATCGGATGCAGCGGCGCGTTGCGCCGGGATCGGACCGCGGCTGCCAACGCGACCGGCAGCAGCGCGAGCGCTCCGAGGTAGCGCCAGGGGTTCTCTTCGATCGGTGGGCCGTTTCCTTCGCGCCAGCTGTTGACGTCGATGATCGCTTGGGTGGCCAGAACCTGGCCGTGACAAGCCAGACCCGTGACGCCGGCGTGCGTCAGGTTGCAACGTTCGTGCATCTCGGCGTACCACCAGTCGTCGACCAACGGCCGGGCCCACTCGCCCAGCGGGGCACCGATCACAGCCGCGTAACGCAAGAGGTCATAGCCGAAGTCGTGGCCCTTGCAGGTCGGCTCCATGTCGAAGGCCAGATGGATCGGAGAGGAGCAGGCGCCGATCGGCTCACCCAGGGACAGGGTGCCATTGATGTCGATCAGCGCAGGGCGATATCCCATCACGGAGACGAACCCATCCGGGATGGTGGCGATGAGCTCTGTGCGTCGACCCGGGTCGGCGCCGGACTGGTCGATGAGGACCTCGACAGCACGCTCGGTCGCCGGATCACCGCGCCCTTCCAGCGTCATCGCCGGGTTGCCCGCTCCGCTGACGAGAAGCAGGAGGGCCACCACGATCGTGGCCTGCATCAGGGCCCAGACCGTGGTTGGTGAGATGAGCGGTCGCACGGCAGCATGGTCGCACGCTCAGCGGGCGTAGATGGCGTCCACCTCGGCGGCATAGGTCTTGAGCACGACGTTTCGTTTGAGGCTGTTCTTCGGGGTCAGCTCGCCCGAGTCCTCGGTGAAGTCGCCGCCCAGGATCCGGAAGACTTTGATCGCTTCGGCTTCGGAGACCGCCCGGTTGGCCTCGTCAACGGCGGTCTGGATCTCCGTGCGTAGTTCCCGGTCGTCCCTGAGGGACTCGGCGGTCGCGTCGGCCGGCTTGGCGTGCCGCCGTACCCACTCCGGCAGGGCATCGGCATCCAGGGTGACCAGGGCACCGATGAAGGGACGCTGATCACCGACCACGATGCACTGGCTGATCAGTGCGTGGGCCCGCAACCGATCCTCCAGGATGGTTGGTGCGACGTTCTTGCCGCCGGCGGTGACGAGAAGTTCCTTCCGGCGGCCGCTGATGGTGAGGAAGCCTTGGTCGTCCATGGCGCCGACGTCGCCGGTATGGAACCAACCGTCGTCGGTCAGGACGTCGCCAGTGGCCTCGGCGTTGTTCCAGTACCCCTCGAAGACATGCTCGCCCTTGATCAGCACCTCGCCGGCCGCACTGATCCGGATCGAGACCCCGGGAAAGGGTCGACCCACCGAGCCGATCTTGACGGCCTGTTCGAGGTTGACGGTGGAGGCGGCGGATGTCTCGGTGAGCCCGTATCCCTCGTAGATGGTCAGCCCGATGCCGCGGAAGAAGAGTCCCAGGCGGGCACCTAGCGGTGCTCCGCCAGAAATAGCCGCCCGGCAGCGCCCGCCCAGCGCACCACGCAACTTGGAGTAGACGAGGCGGTCGAAGGCCTCGTGCCGCAACCGGAGCAACAGCCCGACCCGCCCCCGGTCCAGCGCACGTGAGTAGCTGATCGCGGTGTCCTCGGCGATGTCGAAGATCTTGCCCCTGCCATCGGCGTGGGCACCCTGCTTGGCCGAGTTGTATATCTTCTCGAAGACCCGCGGTACGGACAGCACGAAGGTCGGCCCGAACTCGGCGAAGTCGGCGAGCAGGGCTTTGACGTCAGCGGTGTGCCCGAGCTTCGCCTGAGTCTCCAGCGATCCGATCTGGATGATCCGGGCGAAGATGTGGGCCAGCGGGAGGAACAACAGGGTCGAACCCTCGGCGTTGAACAGGCTGGCCAGCCCCGGCAGAGCGTTGCGGACCTCGAAGAGGAGGTTGCCATGGGTCAGCCGGCAGCCCTTGGGGCGACCGGTCGTGCCGCTGGTGTAGACGATCGTGGCCAGGCTCTCAGCGCTCACGCTCCGGCGTCGGGCCGCCAACTGCTGGTCACTGACATCCGAGCCGGTGCCGTCGAGCCATTCGATCGCGCCGTTGTCGATCTGCCAGACGTGCGAGAGGCCGTCCAGATCCTCGCGTACGGACTGGACCAGTTCCTCGTGCCGCTCGGATTCCACGACGATGGCGGTCGCGCCTGAATCGGCCAGGATCCACTGCACTTGTTCGGCACTGGAGGTCTCGTAGATCGGAACGGTGACCGCTCCGGCCGCCCAGATGGCGTAGTCCACGAGGGTCCACTCATAGCGCGTTTTGCTCATCAAAGCGATGCGGTCCCCGGGGTTCACGCCGCTGGCCAGCATGCCCTTTGCCACCGCCACGACATCCCGAGCGAACTGCGCCGCGGTCACGTCCTCCCAGACCAGGCCCCGACGGACGCCGAAGAGCACCTTCTGGGGTGCCTGCTGGGCATGGGCGAAGACCGAGTCGGTCAGCGTGTCCGTTTGGCGCACCGAAACCAAGGTCGGTATCGCAAGCTCGCGCACGTCAGCGAATGTAGCCGCAAGCGGCGAGCGGTTCCTCGATGGCAGGCTGGGGGCGTGCCGACTGTCGATCTGGTCGACGAGAGCTATCTCCGCGCGCCGGTCGAGCGGGTCGCCTCGGTCGTGCACGACGAAGGCCGCTGGGCCCGGTGGTGGCCAGAACTGCGCCCGGTCGTGTTCATGGATCGCGATGTCGCCGGAATCCGCTGGAGCATCACCGGTGCCCTGGTCGGCAGCATGGAGATCTGGCTCGAGCCCTACCAACCGCCGATGGCCGGAGTGCTACTGCATTTCTACCTGCGCGCCGACCCAACCGCACCTGGCTCGACGACCGAGCCCGCGCCGCTGTCCGGGCGGGCCGCGAACGCGGAATCCGTACAGTGGGCCAAGGCCAACAAGCTCAACTTCTGGAAGCTCAAGGACGAGCTCGAGGCGGGGCTTCGCCGAGTGGGCGAGGCGGGGCAACCGTGAGACCTAGGGGGACTTTCTCCGGAGAAAGTCACTTCTGCCGGCCCGCAGACCGCACATTCTCCGGAAAAAGTGCGGTGGAACGGGGATGAGGCTGCATCTGGTCAGCGATGTGCACGGTGCTGTCGAGCCGCTACGGCGGGCCGGCCAGGGTGCCGACGCGTTGATCTGCCTGGGTGATCTGCTCTGCTTCATCGACTACTTCGACTACGACGCCGGCGTCTTCGGGTTGCTGTTCGGCCCGGACGCCGTCGCCCGGCTGGTAGCGCTGCGTACCGCGAGGCGCTTCGATCAGGCTCGGGACTTCTCCAGATCGCTGTGGGCCAGCCTGCCCGACTCGAGGGCGGCCATGGACGAGGCGATCGACGGCCAGTATGCAGACCTTTTTGCTGCCATGCCGACGCCGACGTACGCGACCTACGGCAACGTCGACATCCCTGACCGCTGGGCCCAGCACGCGCATTCCGGTGTTCAGATCCTCGACGGCGAGGTCATAGAGATCGGCGGCCTGCGCTTCGGCTTCGTCGGCGGCGGGCTGCCGACACCGATGCGGACGCCGTACGAGATCTCCGAGGATGCCTACGCGGCCAAGGTCGCCGCAGTGGGACCGGTGGACGTGCTGTGCGCCCACATCCCACCGGCCGTACCCGAACTCACCTACGACGTCGTGGCCCGCCGACTGGAACGGGGCAGCGTGGCTCTGCGCGAGGCGATCCTGGAGCACCAGCCGGATCTGATGTTTTTCGGGCACGTCCATCAGCCGCTGGCCGGGCGGTTCCGGCTCGGTCGCACGGAGTGTGTCAACGTCGGGCACTTCGCCCACACCCTGGTGCCCTACGTCCTGGACCTCTGACAGCTCAGGCGTCAGTAGTCTTGGGCCATGGCCGATCAGTCCCAGCAGTCCATCGACATCGCCGCATCCGCGGCGGACATCATGTCGGTCATCGGTGACTTCGAGGCCTACCCGGAGTGGACCGGCGCGGTCAAGACTGCCGAGGTGCTGGAGGAGGACGAGGAGGGCTGGGCCAAGCAGGTCCACTTCGTTCTCGACGCCGGTGTGGTCAAGGACGACTACGTGCTGGCCTACGAGTGGACCGATGACACGGCGGTCCATTGGCATCTGGTCAAGGGCCAGATGCAGAAATCTCAGGTCGGCTCGTACGTGCTACGCGAAACGGGTGACACCACGAACGTCACGTACACGCTGACCGTGGACCTCGCGATTCCCATGCTCGGAATGTTCAAGCGCAAGGCAGAGAAGGTCATCATGGACACCGCCCTCAAGGAGCTCAAGAAGCGCGTAGAGGGCTGATCGGGAGCGTGCGGATCCTCCTGTTCACCGGCAAGGGCGGTGTCGGTAAGACGACGGCCGCGGCCGCGACAGCCTTGCGACTGGCCGGACGCGGGCACAAAACCTTGATCATCTCCGCAGACCCAGCACATTCCCTGGCCGATGCGCTCGCCGGTCCACGGATCGGAGATCGACCGGCGGAGGTCGCCCCGGGGCTGCTGGCCTGCCAGGTCGACGGGCTGGACCGGATGCAGCAGCAGTGGACCGGAGAGGCCGGCTGGGCGACGATCACTGAGCGACTGAGCGCGGCGGCCTCAGCCAGTGGTCTGGACCCGATCGTGGCCGAGGAGCTCGCCATGCTGCCCGGCCTCGACGAGCTGATGGGGATCCTGGCGCTCGAGGAAGAGGTGGCCACCGGCCGGTACGACGCGGTCGTGGTCGACTGCCCACCTACCGGCCAGACCCTGCGCCTGCTGGCCCTGCCTGACGTCCTCGACCACTACCTCGAGCGGCTCTTCCCGGTCCATCAACGGATGCTTCGTTCCGTCGGCCTGCTCGGCCAGGATGGGCCGTCGCCGACTCGGGGCGGTGCGGCGCTGGCGCTGGCCGTTTCCCGACTGCACGAGCGATTGGTGATCCTTCGAAAGCTGTTGACCGATCCGCAGATCACCCGGATCAGGCTGGTATTGACCCCTGAGTCGCTGGCCCTGGCAGAGGCGCGCCGCGCGGCGACGGCGCTGGCGTTGTTCGGGTACACCGTCGACGGCGTCATCGTGAATCGAGTGGTCGATGACCGGGCTCTCGGGTTGGCTGGAATGCCGGCCTGGCTGCAGGCATGGGCTGCCGCACAACATCGAGTTCTCGCCGATGTCCAGTCCAGTTTCCCCGCCCTGCCCATTCGGGTGATCCAGCAGCAGGGGGAGGAGCCGGTGGGAACCACCCCCTTGGACGGGGTGGCCGACCAGCTCTACGGCGGCCTACCCGAGGGCGTCGATCCGCTGGCCGGCCCGGAGCCACCCGGGCTCCTTGAGGTCGTGGCCGAGGGCAGGCACTATCTGCTCCGGCTGGGCATTCCCCATGTGCGATCGGCGGAGGTGACACTGAACCGCATCGGCGACGAACTGGCGGTCAGGGTCGAGGGGCATCGCCGCCTGCTGGCCTTGCCCGGACTGCTCACTCGATGCCGGATCGTCGATGCGGGATTGGCCGACGGCGTCCTGACAGTACGGTTCGAGCCCGATCCAGAGCGCTGGCCCGAGGAGCTGTTGCGCAAACATCGGGAGCAGGCATGAGCCCCGTTGCCGGTGAGCCGGTGGCTGGTCCGGCGGCAGAAGCCCGTCGGCTGGTGGAGGCGTTGGGGGATTGGGCCGGTACCCGGCTCGGCAGGACCGAGCACCTGGCAACCGGTGCGCCGGAGTGTGAAGTCTGCCCGGTCTGTCAGCTGATTGCCGCCCTGCGTGGCCAGCGCCCGGACGCGCTGGCGCGACTCGGTGATGCGTGGGCGGCCTTTCTAGGCGTACTGGCCGAGCCTCACCCGGCAGCGTCGGCAGGCACCGCTGCGCCCGAATCCGAGCCGCCATCCGAGGCTCCACTGATCCGGCCGGTGCAGAACATCGACGTCCGGTGAGAGACAGCGTCCGATGAGAGACAGCGACCTGACGATCGGGATCGACATCGGCGGCACCAAGATCGCCGGTGGTCTGGTCGACAGCTCGGGAGTGGTGGTCGACTGCGTCCGCCGCGAGACGCCCGGCCACGCCATCGGCGCTGTCGAGAACGCCATCGTCTCTGTGGTCGCCGAACTCGGTGGGCGGGCGCGGGCGAGTTCGTACGGCGATGCGGTCGCCGTCGGCATCGGCGCTGCCGGTTGGGTGAGCACTGATCGCTCGACGGTGCTCTTCAGCCCGCACCTGGCCTGGCGCAACACCCCACTGCGGGCCGAACTGGCCGAACGCATGTCTCAACCGGTGTGGGTCGACAACGACGCTAACGCCGCCGCCTGGGCCGAGTACCGCTTCGGTGCGGCGCGCGGCCATGACACGGCAGCCTGCGTCACCCTCGGCACCGGAATCGGCGGCGGCGTGATCTCAGCCGGCCGCCTGCAGCGCGGCGCCTTCGGAGTGGCCGGGGAGTGGGGACACACCCGGGTCGTACCGGATGGCCGTCGTTGCGTCTGCGGAAACCGGGGGTGCTGGGAGCAGTACGCCAGCGGGCGGGCGCTGGCACGGGCCGGGCGGGAGCTGATCGACGTCGCCCCGGCCGCAGCCAGCGCGCTACTGGCTGCGGTGGACGGCGACGGCTCCCGGTTGACCGGTGCCGATGTGACCGCCGCCGCGCTGGCCGGTGATCCCGCTGCCGTCGGATTGGTACACGAAGTCGGGTCCTGGCTCGGCGAAGGCATTGTCACGATCGCGATGATCGTCGACCCCAGCATCGTTGTCGTCGGTGGCGGTGTAGGCGCGCTCGGTGACCTGCTGCTCGAACCCGCCCGCGCGCGGTTTCTCGCGGTGTTGCCAGGGCGGGGATACCGGCCTGCGGCCGAGATCGTCGAGGCCAGCCTCGGTGCCGATGCCGGAATGATCGGCGCGGCCGACCTCGCCCGCAACAAACTCGGCTGAGGATGCCCTGTCGAACCGGGCGGAGACGCAGACGTAGACGTCGGGACCCGTACAACGCAATGATCGTCTGCGCTGGCGTTGTCAGGGCGGGGCACTCGGCGCATGGACCTGCCCCTCACGGCTGCGTAGTCCTCGGCCCGCCCGTCGGGTCATCCTGATAGCGAAAGGATCGCCATGCCCGTCAAGAAAGTAGTAATGGCGCTCGCGATGACGAGTGCTCTGCTGCTCGCCGGATGCAGCGGTACCGGCCAGGAGGACGATTCCAGTGAATCGGAAGATCTTGATCTCACGATCGCCGTGATCACGCACTCCGGCGCCGGAGACGCGTTCTGGGACGTAGTGAAATCCGGCGCGGACCAGGCCGGAAGCGATCTGGGCATCACCGTGGACTACTCCAACGACGCTGACCCGGTGCGCCAGTCGGAGCTGATCGACAACGCCGTCTCGCAGGGGGTGGACGGGATCGTGGTGTCCATGGCCAATCCCGATGGGGTCCGGAACTCTGTCGAGGCGGCAGTAGGAGCGGGCATCCCGGTCATCACCATCAATTCCGGCATCGAGCAATCCGCGGCCTTCGGTGCCATCACCCATGTCGGGCAGAGCGAGTCGATCGCCGGTCAAGCTGTGGGTCAACGGCTCAACGACGAGGGTGCCACGGGCAAGGTGGTGTGCGTCATCCACGAGGCCGGCAATATCGGCCTCGAGGAACGCTGCTCCTCGGTGGGGGAGACCTTCGACGGAAGCGTGGAGAACCTTCAGGTCGACGGCACCAACGTCGCTGACGTCCAGGACACCATTTTGTCAAAGCTGCAGTCCGACCCGGACGTTGGCGTCATCCTGACCCTCGGGGGCCAGTTCGGGATCGCGGCCGCCGATGCCCAAGCAGATGCCGGTACCGACGCGATCATCGGGACCTTTGATGTCTCCGAGGACGTCCTCAACCGAATCACCGACGGGGACATCCTGTTCGCCGTCGACCAGCAGCCCTATGTCCAGGGGTACCTGGGCGTGCAGCTGCTCTACCTGAAGGTGCGCAACGGGAACGACGTCGGCGGCGGCCAGCCGGTGCTGTCCGGTCCGGCGTTCGTCGATGCCGAGAATGCCGCTGCGGTCCTCGAATTCGCCAGCAACGGAACCCGCTGACCACTGCCGGCGCCCGACTTACCGGCGGAAGTCCCGTACCAGCGGCCAGCAAGGAGCAGCCATGACCGCGACCGCAGCCCTGCCCAGCGACGAGCGGCTCAACAGCACCAGCCGCCGCACGCGGGTGATCCGGCGACCCGAGGTGGGCGCCTTCGGCGCCGCCTTGGCTGTGCTCGTCTTCTTCGCTGTCGTCGCTGAGCAATTCCTCACCGCGGAGGGGGTCGGTACGTGGCTGAACTCCGCGTCGCGATTCGGGATCATGGCCGTGGCCGTGGCCCTGCTCATGATCGGCGGCGAGTTCGACCTGTCGGCCGGGGTCATGACCGGCGCGACCGGTCTGTTCGTGGGCGTGGTGACCACCGGGTACGGATTGAACATCTGGCTGGCGGTCGTTGTCGCCTTGGTCGTGGCGCTGGGCATCGGTGCGCTGAACGCCGTGATCGTGATGCGGACCGGACTGCCGAGCTTCATCGTCACGCTGGGAACCTTCTTCGTCCTGCAAGGGCTGGACCTTGCCCTGGTCAAGCTGGTGTACGGCCAAGTGGCCATCCAGGGCCTTCGGGACGTCCCCTACTACGGGTCCATCCAACCGTGGTTCGGTGGCAGCCTCAGCATCGGGAACGCGCGGATCGCGGTATCCGTGCTCTGGGCCCTGCTGGTGATCGCCCTGGCGACCTACATCCTGCTGCGCACTCGGGCGGGGAACTGGATCTTCGCCGTGGGCGGTGCGCAGATCAGCGCCCGGCAAACCGGAGTCCCGGTGCTCAGGACCAAGATCGGACTGTTCATGGGCACGGCGGGGGCGGGTTGGCTGGTCGGGATGATCAGCCTCTTCCAGTCCTCGACCGCGCAGAGTTCGACCGGTGTAGGCGACGAGTTCATCTACATCATCTGCGCGGTCGTCGGCGGGTGTCTGCTCACCGGTGGCTACGGCTCGGCGGTTGGGGCGGCGCTCGGGGCGTTGATCTATGGCATGACCCGCCAGGGCGTGGTGTACGCCGGTTGGGACAGCAACTGGCTGTACGTCTTTCTGGGCGTGATGCTGCTGGTTGCGGTACTCATCAACAACTGGATCCGGACGAAGGCGGCGCTGGCGAAGTGATCGAGCAGCAGACTCATGAACTCCCCCCGCGTGGAACGACGATCATCGAGGCCAGGGGCGTGGGCAAGAGTTACGGCAGCGTTCTGGCGCTGTCCGAGGTGAGTACGACGATCAACGCCGGTGAGGTGACCTGCGTCTTGGGGGACAACGGCGCCGGGAAGTCGACATTCATCAAGATCATGGCCGGTGCGCATCCGCACACCGACGGGGTTCTGCTCATCGACGGCGAGGCCCGCAACCTGTCCAGCCCGCGGGAGGCGCTGGATCTCGGGATCGCCACCGTCTTCCAGGACCTTGCGGTGGTGCCATTGATGCCGGTGTGGCGCAACTTCTTCCTCGGTTCGGAACCGACCAAGGGGTTCGGACCCATGCGCCGACTCGACGTCGCGACCATGAAGGCCGCGACGAGGTCCGAGTTGAGCGCCATGGGTATCGATCTTCGCGACGTCGAGCAACCCATCGGCACCTTGTCCGGCGGTGAGCGGCAATGTGTCGCCATCGCCCGCGCCGTGCACTTCGGTGCACGGGTGCTCATCCTGGACGAGCCGACCGCCGCTCTCGGAGTGAAACAGTCCGGCGTCGTACTCAAGTACATCGCGAAGGCTCGAGACCGCGGGCTGGGCGTGGTGTTCATCACGCACAATCCGCATCACGCCTACCCGGTCGGGGATCGGTTCATGTTGTTGCGGCGAGGCCGGAGCATGGGTGAGTTTCCGAAGGATGAGGTGAGCATGGACGACCTGACGTCCATGATGGCCGGCGGAACGGAGTTGGAGGCGCTCAGCCAGGAGTTGCAGGAGACCCTGGGTGCCGATTCGGGCATCGTCCGTGACATGCAGGCTGAGCTGCGGGCCTGACCGAGGGCTGAAGGGCACTGCGGGCCACGACATCTAGGCTTGGCCGAGCGGGTCTCGCGAGCGCGGGCCCGAAACTTACCGACCTGGAGTCTCCCGCGTGACCGATGTGCAGCGAACCTTCACCGTCAACCAGCCCATGGACAAGGTGGTGACCTACCTAAAGGACTTCGCAAACACCGAGCGGTGGGACCCAGGGACAGTCACGACGACGCGGGTGGGCAGCGGGCCGATCGAGGTCGGTGCATGCTGGCGGAACATCTCGGAGTTCCGTGGCCGCAAGACCACACTCGAGTACACCCTCACGAAGGCCGAGCCCAGCCGACTGACCTTCGTCGGCAAGAACAAGACGGTCACATCAACCGACGACCTGCACTTCCGAGAGGTCGACGGCGGTACGGAGATCAGCTATCAGGCGCACTTCGAGTTCCAAGGTCTGGCCCGTCTGGTGACACCCTTTCTCAAGGGGGCCCTGGAGAAGCTGGGTGATCAGACCGAACAGCAGATGCGGGCGACCGTCAACGCGCTCTGAGCTAGTCGACCAGTTCGCGGCTGAGCTGTTCGAGGAACAGGCCGGTGTCGGTCACGATGCCCACTGCCTGGGCGCTGCCTCGGTCGGCCAGCTTGGTGACCGTGGCCGGGTTGATGTCGACGCTGACCAGGGGGATGGAGGCTGGAAGCAGATTGCCGGTGGCGATCGAGTGCAGCATCGTTGCCACCATGATGGCGAAGCCGACGTGGGGCAGTTCGGCCCGCATCGCCCGTTGTCCCTCGATCACGTCGGTGTAGACGTCGGGCAGCGGACCGTCGTCACGGACCGAACCGACCAACACGAAGGCCTTGTCCGCCTTGACCATTGCGTGCATCACCCCGCCGGTCAGAATCCCTTGCTCGACGGCCGCGGCGATGGAGCCGGCCCGGCGAATGGTGTTGATCGCGCGGATGTGGTGCTCGTGACCGTGCGGTACGCCGGAGCCCTTGCTCAGATCCACGCCCAGGGACGTCCCGAAGATCGCTGACTCGATGTCGTGTGTGGCCAGGGCGTTTCCGGCGAAGAGCACGTCCACGAAGCCGGCCTCAACGAGCTTGACCATGGCCGGCGCCGCCCCGGTGTGCACGATGGCCGGCCCGCCAACCCAGAGGATTCGCTTACCGGCTGCCTTCACCGCACGCATCTGCTCGGCGATCTGGCGTACCAGCAAGGCTTGAGGTTTCTCGCTGGAGACCGAGGAGGACATGAACCCGAAGTCGTCGGCGCTCTTGGCCTCAGCGACCGGCATGATCACGCGGACGCCGGAGGCGCCGCAGACGACCTGATCGCCGGCCGCGACGTCGGAGACCGGCACCGTACGAACCCGGCCGTCGGCAACGACCAGCCCGCAGTCCATCTCCGGGTGCTCGACGTCCACCCAGTGGTCGTCGAGGCGGACCTGGGTCTCCAGGTTCGTCGTGGAGTAGAAGTCGTCGGGAAACACGCCGTCGGTGGGGGCCGGCCGGAGCAGGGCAAGCCCCGGATCGACCTGGTTGGCGCCGTGCACCTGTAGGCGCATCAGGATGCGGGCGAGCAGTTCCTCGTCGTCGCTGCTGATCGAGATGTGCGCCGTCGAGGCGTCCTCGTGCTGGCGCCCGAGATCCAGGGAGTCGATGCGATAGTCGCCGCCGTACTCGAGGACGTCGTCCAGGATGCGGGCCAGGGCACCGGTGTCCATCAGATGTCCGGTGACACTGACGATTTCGGAGGGAGGCACAGCGGGAGAGTAGTGGAGGGCGGCTAGACGATCGCCCCGTCATCGGGATCGTCGAACTGCGGTCCCTCCCGCATCCGCCACACCAGCATGCCAACGCCGCCGGCGATGCCTAGGACGCCGAAGACGAAGCCGACATCTCCGGTCAGCCCGATCAGGCCCGGGGCGATCAGCAGCAGCGCTCCTCCGGCCAGCAAGATCAGGGCATAGGCCGCGGACCTGGAAAGGACCGGCAGCGGAGGCGGTGGTGGCGGTTCGTAGTGCTCCTCCGCGGCGGCCTCTTCGGCCTCGACTGCTGCCCGAGCGGCAGCCTCGCGTTCGGCCGCCCGCTGCTGGGCCGTGGCGTCGAAGTCGTCAGTGAGCGTGTCACCCAGCCGGCCGTGGTCTGCCTCGTAGGCAGCAACCAGGTCATGCCATTGGGCATCATCGATGCTCGACGCTGTGGATCCCGCGGAAAAGCCTGACGAGTTGCTCGTGAGCTGGGGTGTACCCGGGGCGAGTAGCTCTGAGGAGTTGCTCCCGGCGGACTCGTCGGCGTCGAGGTCGTAGTCATGGAGCAGCGCGTTCGCGTCGGCGGCGAGCCTGCGGTCGACATAGAGCCGGTCGCTGGGCGGACTGGGCAGCGCGATGCTGCGGGTGACTGCGTCCACATCAGACGTGGGATCGAGATAGGCAGCGATCCCGGCATCACGCAGCACGTCCAGCAGGTGCTCACCCACCCGCGGGTCGACGTCGCGCAACGCCCGGAACGTGGACGCGTCCAGTCCGTTGTCGCGCCGGCCGCGCCGACGGGGCGCCGTCACGAGGCCCCCTGCTTGCCAACATGTCTGGCGATCCAAGCTGCGCTTTCGGTGAAGATCTGCTCGGCATCGTTGTCGAGGGTGGCTACGTGGTAGCTGTTGTGCAGCAACTGTTCGGTGACGTCGGTCGAGCGCACCCCGTCGAGCAGTAGTCGGCCCGACAGCGGCTCCACGACATGGTCCTGCGTGCTCCGGAAGGTCAGGATCGGTACATCGACCTTCGCGAGGTCGGCATGCGTCGTGGCCCAGAGATCCTGCAACGACACCGCTGCCTTGAGCGGAATCCTGGGATAGGCGACTTCACGGGCACCCGGCTTCTTGATGTCGTTGGAGACGCCCTTCCAGGAGGGCAGCACTCTAGCGAGGATCTTGAGCAGCGCCAGGTCCTTGCGTTCGGTGCCCAACGACGGGTTGACCAGCACCAGTCCGGACACCCGTTCCCCGTGCCGCTCGGCCAGTCTGATCGCCAGCGTCCCGCCCATGGACAGTCCAGCGGCAAAGACCTCCGTACATCGACCTCGCAACTCCTCAAGGGCCCGCTCGGCTGCGGCGTACCAATCCGGCCACCGGCTGGCGTTCATGTCCGCGAGCACGGTGCCGTGTCCGGGTAACCGGGGGCAGCTGATCGAGTACCCCTGGGCGGCCAGGTGTTTACCCCACGGGCGCAAGCTCTGGGGGGTGCCGGTGAATCCGTGGATCAGCAGAATCCCGACCGGGCCGCCGTCGAAGGTGAAGGGCTCGGCACCAGCCAGCACCGGCATGGGTGATCCTCCTGAGTGGCTGCGTGGTGACTGGGTGGCGAGTGGGGTTGTGACTGCGTTGTGACATTGGCCGAATCGTCCCTAGTCTGACACCCGAAGGGTCGGGTGGTGTCGGTGTTCTACTGGGTGCTTAAGTTCGTCCTGGTAGGCCCCATTCTGCGGCTCGTCTTCCGCCCGGACATCCAGGGTCTGGAGAATGTCCCGAGCAAGGGCCCGGCGATCCTGGCCAGCAACCATCTGTCGTTTTCCGATTCGATCTTCCTCCCGTTGATGGTGCACAGGCGAGTGACGTTCCTGGCCAAGTCGGAGTACTTCACCGGCAAGGGGCTCAAGGGACTGCTCATCCGATGGTTCTTCCGGGCGGCCGGCATGGTGCCGATCGACCGGACCGACGGGACCGCCGCCAAAGACGCCCTGGACACCGGCATTCGGATTCTGCGGGAAGGAAAGCTGCTCGGCATCTACCCCGAGGGCACCCGCTCACCCGATGCCCGGCTCTATCGTGGGAAGACCGGTCTGGCCCGGATGGCGCTGGAATCCGGTGCGGTGGTGATCCCGGTGGTCATGGTCGACACTGAGAAGATCCAGCCGATCGGAAAGAAGATCCCCCGGATCCACAAGGTCCGGATCCGGGTGGGGGTGCCGTTGGACTTTTCCCGGTACGACGGCATGTCCGGGGACCGGTTCGTCGAACGGTCGATGACCGACGAGGTGATGTACGAACTGATGCTGCTGTCCGGGCAGCAGTACGTCGATGTCTATGCCGCGAAGGTCAAGGCAGCTATGGATGTCACCGGCAAGACTGCCGAAGAGGTCGTCGCGATGCTCAAGCCGAGCCCGCTCGAGGCCGCCGAGCGGGTCCCGGCCACGCTGGTCGCCTGACCGTTCACCTGATGCGGCGGTACTTCTACGACACCGAGTTCATCGAGGACGGTCTCACCATCGACCTCATCTCCATCGGCGTGGTTGACGAGACCGGTCGCGAGTTCTACGCCGTATCAACCCAATTTGATCCCGACAGGGCGATCCCGTGGGTGCGGCGCAATGTGCTTGGCCAGCTTCCTTCGCCGGCCGATCCGGCCTGGCGGCCACGCGATCGGATTCGCGACGATCTGTTGTCCTTTCTCACCGGTCCTGGTGAGGAGATCGAACTGTGGGCGTGGTTCGCCTCCTACGATCACGTGGCCCTGGTTCAGCTATGGGGTCCGATGACCCAGCTGCCCCGGGCAATCCCGCGATTCACCTGCGAGTTGCGCCAACGCTGGACCGACCTGGGTAGACCCGAGCTTCCCGCGGCCGATTCGGATGCACACGATGCCTTGGCCGACGCTCGGCACAACCTCGCCCGCTGGCAGGCCATGCAGGCGCTCTGGACGGGGCCCTAGGCTTTCGCTTCATGAGCCGAAAGCGAGCGGTGCGCGCAGCGCACCAGGCGGGCTAACAATGCGCATCGGATTACTCACTGGGGGAGGGGACTGCCCGGGGCTCAACGCCGTCATCCGGGCCGTCGTACGTAAAGGCGTCGAGACCTACGGTCATGAGTTTGTCGGTTTCCGGGATGGTTGGCGTGGCCCCATCGAGGGGAACACGATGACCCTCGACGTGCACGCCGTACGGGGGATCCTGCCTCGCGGCGGAACCATTCTCGGAACGTCGCGGACCAATCCGCACAAGACCGAGGACGGCGAAGGCAAGCTGCTGGCCACCCTCGAACGCCTGGGTGTCGATGCCCTGGTCGCCATCGGCGGCGAGGACACGCTCGGGGTCGCGACCAAGCTGGCCGCGGCCGGAGTGCACGTCGTCGGCGTCCCGAAGACCATCGACAACGACCTGGGTGCGACCGACTACACCTTCGGGTTCGACACCGCCGTGGGCGTGGCGATGGAGGCCATCGACCGGCTGCACACCACCAGCGACAGTCATCACCGCGCACTGGTCGTCGAGGTGATGGGCCGCCATGCCGGCTGGATCGCGCTGCATGCGGGAATGGCCGGCGGTGCCAACGTCATCCTGATCCCGGAGAACCCGTTCGACATCGACGCTGTGGTCGCCTACGTCGAGCACCGCTTCGCCTCGGGTTATTCGCCGGTGCTCGTGGTCAGCGAGGGCGCCCTGCCCCGAGACGGCGGCTTGATCCTCGGATCGGGTGTGGTCGACGACTTCGGCCACGTCCGGCTCGGCGGCATCGGGCAGGCGCTGGCCGACGTGATCGAGGCGCGCACCGGCAAGGAGAGTCGTGCGGTCGTGCTCGGCCATGTCCAGCGCGGCGGTACGCCCACCGCCTTTGACCGCGTCCTGGCCACCAGGTTCGGCCTGAGCGCGATCGATGCCGTACACAGTGCGGACTGGGGCGTAATGGTGGCGCTGCGTGGGACCGACATCGTGCGCGTACCCCTGGCCGAGGCAACCGCTGAACTCAAGACCGTGCCGCCGGAGCGCTACGCCGAAGCCGAGGTCTTCTTCGGCTGACGGCAGCGAGCGGGCATCGCAGCGAGGAGCGCAGCCAGCGCGGAGTCAGCCCATCACACTCGGCTGCGGTCTGAGATCGGGTGCGGCTCGGTGCCGGGGTGACTGGCGCTCAGGGCGAAACTCAGCAACGACGGGTACGGCCTTGCTCGGCTTGTGTCCTCGGGCGGCGCTCTGGTGGGTGTTTCCATGGTGATCTTGGCCTTATGGTGGCGACACGCCGACAAAATGCGTGGAAAGCGCAAAAAGGTTAAGATCACCAGATTGGGCGTACCTTCCCCGCCACCGTGAGCGCCGCAAGAACCTCCTCGGCGGACCGTGCGAACCCTTCATGTGACCACGTCTGACCAGCGCGCTGTGCCCACCACGGGGGAGCAGTTCTGCCAGGTCGGGGACATCTCGCTGTGTTACGAGGCGCTCGGTGACCCGCAGGCCGAACACACCGTCGTCCTCATCATGGGACTTGGCCTGCAGATGGTGTGGTGGCGAGACGACTTCTGTGCCGAACTCGCCGGGCGAGGTCTGCGCGTCGTGCGCTTCGACAACCGTGACGTCGGGCAGTCCACCCGAGTGCGTGGGCCCGGTGTTTCCGCGTTCGGATTCCTGCGCCGGCGCGCGACTGCGACCTACAGCCTCGGCGACATGGCCGACGATACGGCCGGATTGATCGAGCAGGTGGTGCCCGATGGCGCGCACGTGGTCGGCGTCTCGCTGGGCTCGCTGATCGCACAGGAAGTCGCGATTCGGCACGCCGCCCGTACCCGGTCCCTTGTCTCGATCATGGGTCGGCCAGGGGACGGCCGTACCGGCACCGTCGCCAGACGGATGCTGATCGAGTTCGTCCGCCCGCCCGCGATCGACCCGATGGAGGGGCTGGTTGCCTCGTTCGGCCGGATCGGCTCGCAGCGCCGTACGGCCCAGGACGACGAGGATGTTCGAACTGCGGTGCGCAGATCGATGAGTCGCGGACCGGGTGACGACTCGGGCCGCCAGTTGGCTGCGATCCTCAACGAACGCGACCGGCGTGCCGACCTCGGACGACTGCAGATGCCAGCGTTGGTCATCCACGGCAACCAGGACCGGATCATCCAACCTTCCGGCGGGCGGGCTACTGCTGCAGCCATCCCGGGCTCGGAGCTTCTCGAGATCAATGGCATGGGCCACGACCTTGCCCGGTGGACCTGGCCGGCAGTGATCGACGGCATCGAGCGGACCACTCGCCGCGGCGGGTCACCGCGCGGAACCGTAGGTTTGCCGGATGACGACTGATCTCGCTGCCAAGGCCGATGCTCTGCTTGCTGCTCATCGCTCGGGTGATCCGCTGATCCTGGTCAAC
Source organism: Actinomycetota bacterium (assembly GCA_030860305.1). The sequence goes on along the minus strand of JALZIL010000317.1, from coordinate 10,619 downwards.
GTCTGGGACGCCTGGAGCGCCCGCGTCGTTGCGCAGACCCCAGGCTGTACAGCCATCGCCACCGCGTCCCACTCGATTGCGGCTGCGCACGGGTACGCCGACGGCGAGCAGATCCCGGTCGAGGAGATGATCCAGGCGATCCAGCTGATCGCGTCGGTAGTGGACCTGCCCGTGACCGCGGACCTCGAGGGCGGGTACGGCGATGCTGGTGCGACCGTGGCCGCAGCGATCCGGGCCGGAGCAGTTGGCGGGAACCTCGAGGACTGCCTCCGGCCGGCTGACGAACACGCTCTGGCCGTCGCCGCCGCTCGCGCCGCGGGCGACGCGGCCGGAATCCACTTCGTGATCAACGCGCGCACCGACGAGTACCTGCTCGGCGAGAAGAACCTCGATGTGGCGATCGCGGCCGGACGGAGCTATCTCGAGGCCGGAGCTGACTGCATCTTCGTTCCAGGGGCCGGAGCTCACGACGATGTCGCCGCATTGGTGGCTGCCTTCGAGGGCCGGCTCTCGCTGATCGTGTCGCCCAAGGCGCTCCCCTTGGGCGAACTCGCCCGGCTCGGCGTCGCCCGCGTCTCCGTCGGACCGGGCTCGCTCGGCATCGCCGCGGCAGCGCTTCGCGACGGAGCCGCACAACTGCTGGCTCGCGACGGCTATCCCGACACTCTGACCTACCGCCCGCCCGGTGCCTGACCCGGCACTGGCAACGGCGCGACGCGGCTGCGCCGTACGCTGAGAGGGTGAGCACGGCTCCTGATCTCGACGGCTGGCGATCGCTGCCTATCGTCCAACAACCGACCTGGCCCGACCGGGCTGAGCTGGACTCGGTGCTGAAGACCCTGACCACGGTGCCACCGATCGTGGCCCCGAGCGAAGTCGACATGCTCCGGGCGCGACTTGCCGACGTCGCCGCGGGCAAGGCATTCCTGCTGCAGGGCGGCGACTGCGCCGAGACCTTCGACGACAACACCGAACCTCGATTGCGCGGGACGACTAGGACGCTTTTGCAGATGGCCGTCGTCCTGACCTATGGGGCCAGCGTTCCGGTGGTCAAGGTCGGACGGATCGCCGGTCAGTACGCCAAGCCACGTTCCTCGGAGCTGGATGCGCTGGGGCTGCCCTCGTATCGCGGCGACCTGATCAACTCCCTCGAGCCGACCCCCGCGGCCCGGGTCGCCGATCCGCAGCGGATGGTGCGGGCCTACGCCAACTCCGCGGCCGCGATGAACATGATCCGTGCCTACGCCCGCGGGGGACTGGCCGACCTGCACGCGGTCCACGACTGGAACCGGGAATTCGTCGCCCAGTCCCGGGCCGGAGTGCGCTACGAGACCATCGCCCAGGAGATCGACAGAGCACTGGCCTTCATGGCTGCCTGCGGGGTCAACGACGACGCCTTGCGCAGCGTCGACATCTACAACAGCCATGAGGCGCTGATCCTGGAATACGACCGGGCGCTGTGTCGGATGGAGGGCGACCGGGCCTACGACCTGTCGGCCCACTTCGTCTGGGTCGGCGAGCGGACCCGCCAACGCGGCGGCGCCCACCTCGAGTTCGTCGCTCAGTTGGCCAACCCGATCGGAGTCAAGATGGGGCCCACTGTGACTCCCGACGACGCGGTGGAGTTGGTCGAGCGCCTCGACCCGGACAACTCACCGGGCCGGCTGACGCTGATCAGCCGGATGGGTAACGGCCGGGTACGCGACGTGCTGCCACCGATCATCGAGAAGGTTCAGGCCACCGGGCACCAGGTGGTCTGGCAGTGCGACCCGATGCACGGCAACACGCATGAGACCGCGTCCGGTTATAAGACAAGGCATTTCGACCGGATCGTCGATGAGGTCATGGGGTTCTTCGAGGTACACCTCGAACTCGGCACCTACCCCGGCGGCATCCACGTCGAGCTGACCGGCGAGGCGGTTACCGAGTGCCTGGGTGGCGCCCAGGACATCAGTGATGCTGATCTGGCCGGCCGATACGAAACCGCCTGCGACCCACGCCTGAACACCGGGCAGTCCCTCGAGTTGGCCTTCCTCGTGGCGGAGATGCTGCGTGGCTGAGGCTGCACAGGGGACTTTCTCCGGAGTAAGTGTGGTGAGCCGGACGGCAGAGGGCACATTCTCCGGAGAAAGTGCACGAGGGGTCGTCGACCTTCGCTCGGACACCCTCACCCGACCCACCCCGGGGATGCGGCAGGCCATGGCTGCGGCCGAGGTCGGCGACGACGTCTACCTCGAAGACCCAACCGTCAATGCGCTGGAGGCCGAGGTCGCCGCACTGTTCGGACACGAGGCCGCGCTGTTCGTGCCCACCGGCACGATGGGCAATCAGATCTGCCTGCGCCTGCTGGCCGGACCCGGTGAGGAAATCCTGGCCGACGCGGACGCTCACATCGTCACCTACGAACATGGAGCCGCCGCAGCGCTCTTCGGCATCCAGACCCGGACCGTGGTCAGTCGACGGGGCTTGTTCGACACCGACGAACTGCTTGCCCAGGTACGGGAGGGTGACTGGCACACGATGGGCACGAACGCGGTAGCCGTGGAGAACACCCACAACCGGGGCGGTGGAAGCATCCAGCCAGTGGCTGAGCTCACGAGGTTGTCTGGGGAGTTACGAAATCGCGGCGTGGCCTTGCACATCGACGGGGCCCGCATCTGGAACGCCGCGGTTGCTACCGGAACGTCGCTCTCGACGTACGGCGAATTGGCCGACACCCTGTCGGTCTGCCTTTCCAAGGGACTCGGTGCGCCGGTGGGGTCGGTCGTCATCGCTTCGGCCGAGCGGATAGCGGCGGCCCGGATCCTGCGCAAGCGCCTGGGGGGCGGCATGCGACAGGTCGGGATCCTCGCTGCGGCCGGCCGATACGCCCTGGCCCACCACATCGACCGGCTCGCCGAGGACCATGCCCGCGCCAGACAGTTGGCCGGACGGGTCGGCATCGCGGCGGACCAGGTGCAGACCAACATCGTGCGTCTCGACGGGGTCGACGCGCCGGCACTGGCCAAGGCCGCAGCCGAGGAGGGAGTGCTGATCTCCCAGGTCGCCTCGGATCGGGTGCGGATGCTCACCCATCTCGACATCGACGACCGGGGCGTTCGGCGTGCTGGGGACGTACTCGTGGAGCTGCTCGACCACTGAATCCGGTCAGAAGAAGCTGAGCAAGATACTGACCGTCGAACCGCGTTCAGCCAGCTCGCCGGGCCCTGGGCTCTGCTGGGTCACCCGGTTGCCTAGAAACGATGTCACCTCGGCCACGAACCCAGCAGCCTGCAACTCGGCTATGGCAGTCTCGCGGTCCTTTCCTCGCACGTCTGGTACTGCCACCAGGTCCGGTCCCTTCGAGATCACCAGGATGATCGTGGTACCGACCGGTTGCGGGCCGGCGTCCGGAGCAGGCTCGGTACGGAGCGCAATGCCGGCGGCGACGTCACGATTGAACTCCTCGCGTACGTCGACCGCGAAACCAAGGGCCACCAGGGCGGCTTGGGCCTCGCCCTGAGCCAACCCCGAGACCTCGGGTATCGCGCGCGGCTCCGGGCCGGTGCTGACCAGCATCGTGATCTGTTGGTCACGGCGAAGTTCAGTCCCGGCAGCGGGATCGAAGCCGAACACCGATCCGGCCGGCACGGTTTCGTGATATCCCTCGGCCCGAACGACGGCGATCGGCAGGCCCGCCAGGGCGGTGGCGACATCGGCCTCAGGCAGGCCGACGAGCGCCCCGTCCACGACGAACCGCTCCGGTCCCTTGGAAACCTGGAGGTTGACCGTGCTTCCCCGCATGATCTCGGCGCCGGCCTCCGGATCGGCCGAGATCACCATGTCTGCCGCGACGGTCTCGCTGAATACCTCCTCGACGATCGGATCCAGCCCGGCGTCCTGCACCGCTTGGACAGCTGCCGCTTCGGCGAACCCGACCACCTCCGGAGTCACCGCGTAGCGCCCGGAGCCGAACCACCAACCGATACCACCGGCCACGACCGCCAGGACGAGGACCAGAGCGAGGGCGATTCTGCCGGTGCGTCGGCGTCGGGCACCACCCTGACTTCGACCGGCTGTCGAACTGAGGACGCTCTCGTCCGGACTCGAGGATCGACCAGCACCAGCACCAGTGCCGAGCACCGCCGTCTGGTGCGTCCGGGGGCCGAGCGGACCCTGCGGTGTCCGTGACCCGGGATCAGCTGCACCCTGCCCCGGAAGCGGGTGCGACGGCGCCGGGCTGTCGCGATAGCGCACGGGCACCGTCACCCGAGACATGCCCAGATCCGTGCTCACGTCGAAGAGCGCGGCCAGGAACGCGCCGGCATCCAGTGGCCGCGCCGCCGGGTCACGCCGGGTGGCCGAGGAGACCAGCTCGTCGATCTCGCTCGGAATTCCGGACACCGCATGGGAGGGCCGCGGAACGTCGTTGTTGACGTGTTGGTAGGCCACCGACAGTGCACTGTCACCCGCGTACGGAGGTTTGCCGGTGAGCATCTCGTACAGCACGATGCCGGCGGCGTACACATCGCTGCGCGCATCGGCGGTGCCGCGTTCGATCTGTTCGGGAGCGAGGTAGGCGACCGTCCCGAGCAGGACACCGTTGGTCACCGACGTTGTACCGGTTCCTGCGACCGCCCTGGCCAGGCCGAAATCGGCGACCTTCACCACGCCATCCCGGGACAGCAGAATGTTCTCCGGCTTGACATCCCGGTGGATCAGCCCCGTCCGGTGCGCGGCCGACAGGCCGGACAGCGTGGGGGCAAGCACGGCGAAGGCCTGCTCAGGACTGAGTCGACCGTTCTCGTGGATGACCGCGCGCAGCGTCTGCCCACGCACGAGTTCCATGACCAGGAAGACGAAGCCGTCGTCCTCGCCCTGATCGCTGACCGAAACGACATTCAGGTGCGAAAGCCTTGCTGCAGAGCGGGCCTCGCGGTTGAAACTGGCGATGAAGGACGGGTCCGTGGCCAGCGCCTCTGCCATCACCTTGATCGCAACGCGGCGGTCCAGGCGGAGATCGGTGCCTTCGTAGACCGTGGACATGCCGCCGCGCGCCAGCCGGCGCTCGACGCGGTAACGCTTCTCGAGCACGAGACCGACCACCGGGTCCAGCAGTGTCGTCACCATGACCAGCCAGTTTACGGCCGACCCACCGGGCGGTTCGCGCGACTCGCTAGGTCAGCTCGTGACCAGATCCCCTGGCACCTGCTCGACCGAGGCGACGCCGCAGAGGGTCATCGAGTGGGTGAGTTCGGTTCCTAGCCTGGACAGAACGCCCACCACCCCGTCCGCACCGCCGGTGACCAGGCCCCAGATGACCGGACGGCCACAGAAGACCGCGCGGGCACCCAACGCCAAGGCGACCAGTGTGTCGGTGCCGGAGCGGATTCCGCCGTCGACATAGACCTCAGCCTGGTCGCGCACGGACGACACCACGTCGACCAGAGCCACGGCGCTGGAAACGGCGCGATCAACCTGTCGGCCGCCGTGGGTGGATACCCACACCGCCGATGCGCCGGCTTCCAGGCAGCGCAGCGCATCGTCGCCGCGCAACACGCCCTTGACCACGACCGGGAGATCGGTGAGGCCGGCGAAGCGCTCCACGTCGGCGTAGGTCCAGGGCGGGTTCTCCTCCGCGGAGTCCAGCGCCTGGCTCAGCCTCCGCACCGACACGCCGCTGCCATCTGCCGCCGGAACAGGCAACTCGGGATCGGCCGGTTCACCGCCATCAGCTTGATCGGGGTGGTTGGCCATCACCAGGCCGTCGGGGAGCTGGAAGTCGTTGGCGAGGTCACGCAGCCGACGACCCAGGATCGGAAGGTCGACGGTGAGCACCAGCGCGCGATAGCCGGCAGCTGCAGCACGGCGCACCAAATCGTCGGTGTAGGCGGGGTCATGTAACCGGTAGAGCTGAAACCACTTGGCGGACTCCGGTGCCACCGCGGCCACCTCGTCCAGCGGTGTCGTGGCGGCGGTGGACACGGTCATCAGGCTCCCGGTACGTGCGCACGCCGCCGCCGTAGCCAGCTCCCCGTCCGGGTGGGCCATCCGTTGCAGGGCCCACGGCGCTACGCCGATCGGGCTAGCCACCGGTGTCCCGAGCATGGTCGTGGCCAGCACGGGTGCGGCGACCCCGCTGAGCATCCGCGGCCGCAGCCGCCACCGGTGCCAGGCCAGCGGCGCCTCGCGCAAGGTGGCCTCGGTCTCCGATCCGCCGGCGTAGTAGTCGTAGACCTCGGGTGGGAGCACTTCGCGGGCAAGGACTTCCAAATCGGCGCCGGTCTGCGGTGCGACGGGGAGTCCGGCGCCCGCGGGTTGGGAGTCGGCCATAGGCTGAGCTTATGGATCTGCTGACCTTGCCGGAGGTGGCCCAGCGGCTCGGAATCCGAGTGAACCGGGTGCGCCAGCTCATCCGCGACCGGGCGCTGGCCACGGTCGAACACAACGGGACGCCGCACGTACCGGCCGCCTTTCTCGACGACGAGGGGATCCTCACGCACTTGGCCGGCGTCCTGACCGTGCTACGAGACGGGGGCTACAGCGATGCCGAGGCCGTCACGTGGTTGTTAACCGAGGACGACTCGTTGCCTGGCAAGCCGATCGAGGCCTTGCACGAGAAGCGTCACCATGAAGTGAACCGCCGCGCCCAAGCGATGGCCTTCTAGGAGCTCAGCGGTCGCGTGCGGTCAACGTGGTGGCCAGCTGCTCGAGAATCTCGCGAGGTTCGCCCCCGATCGGGCCCTGAGCCAGCGCGGTCAGCGCGGACTCGACCCGTTGGGCGATCAAACCCTCGACCTCGCCGAGCGCGCCGGATCCTTCGATGACCATCCGGAGCTGATCGATGTCCAGCCCGGACAGGTCGGGGCGACCGAGCAGCCGCTGGAACAGGTCCCGAGCGTTCACACTGGCGCGTCTGCGGGCCAGGATCACCAGGAGGGTCTGTTTCCCCTCGCGCAGATCGTCGCCGGCGGGCTTACCGGTCTGCTCGGGGTCACCGAAGACCCCCAGAATGTCGTCGCGCAGCTGAAAGGCCTCGCCGAGGGCGAACCCGTACTCGGTGTAGGTCGTGAGCAGCGGCCCTTCCGGAGCATGCGGGCCGTCGACGAGCGCCCCGATGTGCAGGGGGCGCTGCACGGTGTAGGAGGCCGCCTTGTACCGCGCCGTGCGCCAGGCCGCGGCCAGCGCCTCCTCGTCGGGACGACGCGCATCGACTTGCCCGCGTAGATCGAGATACTGCCCGGCCATGACTTCGATGCGCATCGCGTCATACGCGGGGGCAACCCTGGCCAGCGCGGCCTGGTCGAGTCCGGCGGTACGCAGCATCTCCTGTGCCCAGGTCAGGGCGATGTCGCCGGCGATGATGGCCACACCCTGGCCGAATCCGGCAGCTGGACCGGCCCAGCGGTTCTCGGTATGTAACTCGGCGAAGCGCACATGAAGTGCCGGCTGGCCCCGGCGAGTGCTGGCCCGGTCCATCACGTCGTCATGAATCAGCGCACCGGCCTGAACCAACTCCAGGGAGGCGGCCGCTCGTACCACCGTGTCGTCGTCCCGCTCCGCCGCGGCGTCCTGGACAGGCGATCCGTCGTAGGAAACGGCATCGAGCGCGCCACGCCAACCCCAGTAGGTGAAAGCCGGGCGTAACCGCTTGCCGCCTTGCAGAACCAGGTCACAGATCGCCTCCCCGACCGGAATCAGATCGGCGTCGATGGCGCCCAGGTCGGCCAGCCGCCGGTCCAGAAAGGCGGCCAGTTCGATCTCGACGCGTTCGCGAAGGAAGTTCCGGTCCAGCAGATCGGCCGGTCGAGGGCTCGGTGGCGAGGTCACGATTGCGCAGTATCGGCCACGAGTCGCTCGGACGGTCCCTGCGCCCTCTCGGTTAGCCTTGGCCCATGTCTGCAACGGTGCGTGATCGGCTCGCCGCAGGCGTTCCAACGTTCTCCTTCGAGTTCTTTCCGCCCAAGGACCAAGCTTCCGAGGCGGTGCTCTGGCGGACGCTGCGCGACCTGGAACGACTGCGGCCCTCGTTCGTGTCGGTCACCTACGGCGCGGGTGGTACCACGCGAGAAGGCACCGTACGGGTGACCGAGCGGATCGCGACCCAGACCACGATGCTGCCGATGGCACACCTCACGGCGGTCAACCACAGCGTCGCCGAACTGCGCAACGTCGTCGGCCGGTTCGCGGCTGCGGGGGTGCGGAACATCCTTGCCATCCGAGGTGATCCGCCCGGTGACCCGAGCGCTGAGTGGGTCAAGCATCCGGACGGCATCGAGTTCGCCGCCGAGTTGGTGACCATGGTTCGTCGCGCGGGGGAGTTCTGTGTAGGCGTGGCCGCCTTTCCGTACAAGCACCCACGCTCGGCCGACATCGACGGCGACGCCCGTTACTTCGTCCACAAGGTGCGGGCCGGCGCCGATTTCGCGATCACCCAGATGTTCTTCGATGCCGAGGACTACCTCCGGCTGCGGGACCGGGTCGCGGCGCTGGGCTGCGAGGTCCCGATCATCCCGGGCATCATGCCGGTGACCTCGATGAGCACCATCGAGCGCGCTCCGAAACTTTCGGGGGCGCCTTTTCCACTTGGTCTCGCCCGGACTTTCGAGACGATCGCTGAAGACAAAGACGCCGTCCGCGCCCAAGGGATCATCCAGGCCAGCGAGCTGTGCCAGCGGTTGCTCGACGAGGGCGCACCGGGGATCCACTTCATCACGCTGAACCGGTCGACGGCAACGCGGGAGATCTGGGCGAACCTGCGGGAGACCTCGCCCGTCGGCTGAGCAGCGCAAGGATCGATCTCCCGCAGCTATTCCGGAGCCAGGGCCCGACCCAGAACCGCGAACGGGCGGGCGTCTCCGGGGAAATAGTGTCCTCTGAGCAAGTCCACGAACCCTTCAGAGCGGTACAGCCGGAACGCCCGCGTGTCGTTGTCGGGTGTGGACAGCACGACGCGGGAATGGCTGACCGAGTCGAGCAGGGTACCGAGCAGCCACCGCCCGATCCCCATCCCCTGCTGGTCCGGGCGAACATGGAACTCACACAATTCGAAGGTGTCCCGAAGCCACTGCCGAGAGCTACTGCGGCCGAGCGCATCGGCGACCTGGTCATACCACCACTGTCCGGGGCGCGTGGTGTACCCGTACCCGAAGCCGATCAGTACTTCTTCGGTATCGAAGGCACCCACCGCCTGGAAGCCCATCCGGGTCGTGTGCGAGGCAGCGTGGCCGTACCGAGCATCGACGACCGATGCCGGGTAGCCCATCGCTGCGCCATAGATCTCCAGAGCCTCGCGCAGGTGATCACGCATCAGATCCGCGTCGAGGCGCTGGATGCGCGCGGGCTGGAGCTGGGTCACCGCGGGGACCGCTGTTCCGAGTCAGCGGGACAAGACACCCATCGAGCCTAGCTCCGCAAAGGTTGTGAGCGAATGCTGCTGGAAGAGCTCGGAGAACTTAGGTTCGGTGTGCCGTGGGGCGTTGCTGGTTCCACTTCTCGTAGCCCAGCCGCGCGACCCGGCGGACCGCGCCCACGGATGCCCACTCGCTACCGCCGAGCCGGGACAGCGGCGCCAGCAGGTCGATCGCCGGCCGGCCGTCACGCAGCACCGATTCGCTGATCGCCACGAGCCGCACCCGGCCGAAGATCACGGTCGAGTCGCCCATGGTCAGCGTGCTGTGCAGTTCGCACTCGATGGCCGCCGGAGACGACGCAACCCGGTACGGCGCAACGGTTTCGGCTGGTTCCATGGCAATTCCGACTTCCTCGAACTCGCTCTGCTCGATCGGAAAGTTCGTGCCGGTCGCATTGATCTGTTCGAAGAGTGACTCTGTCGTCAGGTTAATGACGAATTCTCGGGTCTCCTCCACATTGCGCAGCGAATCCTTGCGGCCCACCGACGTGAACTGGACGACCGGGGGATTCACACAGGCAACCGTGTAGAAGGAATGCGGAGCGAGGTTGTCGACGCCCTCCGCCGACCGGGTCGACACCCAGGCGATGGGTCGCGGAACCACGATCGAGGTGAGGATCGAGTACATGCTCGATGTGGCGTCGGGTTCGAACCGGACGCGGGTGGAGCGAGGCGAAGTCACCTCATCAGTCTGCGCCACCAACGAGGTGTCGATTTCGGTCAAACTCGTTCGTCATCATGGTGACGGTGTTGGACCTGTGACGGAGGAGAAACCGATGAGCGAGATGACGACTGCCGGCACGCGGGCGGCAACAGATGTGTCCTTTGAGCCCACCCGACTGACCTGGTGGGACATCTATCTCCCTGACCTTGACGTGGGTAAGGCATTCTACGGCAGAGTGTTCGGCTGGACCTTCCAGCCGTTCGACGAGTTCGTGATGTGCGTGGATGTGACCGGGAAACTGGTGTGCAGCCTGGGTCGGAGCGCCGATCCGCCGCCGCAGGGCCGGTCGGGCATCCGCTGCTATTTCCTGGTCGAAGACCTCGAGGGGCACTTGGCCAGAGTCGAGGAGGCCGGCGGGTCGGTCAGGACCGCCCGGACGTTGATCAGCGAAGAGTTCGGGTGGTACGCCGAGTTCACCGACCCGGCCGGAAACCCCGTCGGCTTGTGCAGCAGCACGCCACCAAGCTGATAGACACCGGCGCGGTGCGCTCCGGGGTGGTGGAG
>JALZIL010000315.1 GCA_030860305.1 Actinomycetota bacterium | reverse complement strand
CAGAGCCCGCGTCCGGAGTCGGCCCAGGAGATCTGTGACCACCTGGTGAAGGCAGCCAACCACATTCCCAAGGAGCGGCTTGGTTCGACCGACGACTGCGGCTACTCACCGTTCTCGATCGACGAGAAGCCCAACCACGGATCGCCGGACTATGCCCGCGACATCGCGTTCCAGAAGATCGAGAACCGGGTCAAGGGCACCCAGATGGCTGCCGAGCAGCTGGGAGTGTCCTAGGCACTAGGTCCTGGTCAGGACCTAGCGCAACGCAACACCGCGGTATCAGCTCAGACCTTGATACCGCGGTGTTGTAGTACCAGGGTGCCCATCTCCTTGGCCCGCATCGCCGCCTGGTGATCACCCTCCAGGGCGGAGATGATGGAACCCTTCATGAGGATGTGCCACTGACGAGCAAAGGAGTCGGTGTCGGGGATTCCCGCATCGTCGGCGAGCTCACGCAAGAAGCCGCGGATGTTCTCAAGGTTCGCGACGGTGGCCACCCGTACCGGGTTGGTCACATCGGTGTGCTCGAGCAGGACTTGGATGAACGTGCAGCCCTCGAACTCCGGGGTCTGGAACCAGTCATGGAAGACGTCGAAGATCGCCAGCAGCCGGGCTGCCGGGTCGGACTCGCGGCGGACCACCTCGGCGGCCAACCACTGCCGAGTCCAGAGCTGTTCGCGCCGCTCGAGAAAGGCCAGCACGAGATCCTCCTTGGAGGGGAAGTGCCGGTACAGCGTCATCTTGGCCACGGCCGCCCGTGCCACGACCGCGTCCACACCGATCGTGCGGGTACCGCCACGACTGAACAGCTCGTAGGCCGCGCGCATGGTGCGCTCGCGGCCGCCGCCGACGACCACGGGGTTCCTCCCCTGCGGTTGCTTCGTAGTCATGTCGTCACCAACTGTTCCGACCCTATGGACATCGCTGTTCACGAGGATGGGGCATACCTCGCACTCCTACGAGTGTCGCAGACAGCTCTTCAATGACCGGTCAGCGCGTGCCCAAACCTATGCAAGCCGCTCCGCCCGGACCAGTTCCGAGCTGTTGCACGTGACCGAGGATCGGCAGTTCACTGGGCTGCATGCCATCCAATGACCCGAACGCTTGGACGCTGAGCCAGCGCCTCGACACCGGACGCGGCCAGATCGCCTGGGATAGCCTGGGCTCCGGTCCGCCCGTGGTTCTCGTACACGGCACGCCCAGCCGATCGGTGCTGTGGCGCAACGTTGCGCCCCTGCTGGCCGAGCAGTTCACGGTCTATGTGTTCGACCTCCTCGGGTACGGCCAGTCCGAACGACATGTGCAGCAGGAGGTGTCCCTCCGGGTCCACGGTGCCGTGCTCGCCGAACTCGTCCGCGCATGGGATCTGGATGCACCGGTTCTGGTCGGCCATGACATCGGCGGCGCCGCCGTCCTGCGGGCCCATCTGCTGCACGCAACGCCGGCACGCGCGATCGCCTTGGTCGACGCGGTTGTGCTGCGCCCCTGGATCACCGCCACCACGCGACACCTCAAGGCCCATCTAGACGTCTACGCGACCATGCCGACGCACATCTTCCGCGAGATTGCCGCCGCCCATTTCCGCACCGCCACCGCGCGGCCGATGGCATCAGAGGTGTTTGCGGCCTACTTCGACCAGTGGGAAGGCGAGCAGGGACAGCAACTATGGCTGCGCAACGTCCGCGGCTTCGACGAGCAGCACACCGCTGAGTTCGAGCCCCTGCTCGACGGCATGCAGACGAAGACCCGCGTCGTGTGGGGCGAGCTGGATCGCTGGCTGCCGGTCGAGGTGAGCGCGACGATCCAGTCCCGGCTGCCCAATGCCGACCGCCGACTCATCCCGTCCGCCGGGCACTTCTCCCCGGAGGACGAGCCGGCCCACGTGGCCGAGGCGATCGCCGACTTCTGCTGATCCCAGCCGGGAAACGGCCCGCGCCCGGATGCAGCGCTACCGCCGGCGATCTACGACAGGCCGGCTGCACTGCGGAGCACGTCGGCGTGGTCGGTGTTCTCCCAGCTGAACTCGGCATCGTCGCGGCCGAAGTGGCCGTAGGCCGACGTCGCGCTGTAGATCGGCCGGTGCAGCTTGAGGTAGTCGCGGAACGCAGCCGGGCGCAGGTCGAAGTGCTCGTCGACGAGTTCGCGGATGACAGATTTGGACACCTTCTCGGTTCCGAACGTCTCCACGAGCAGCGACAACGGACGGGCCACCCCGATCGCGTAGGCGACCTGCACCTCCGCACGATCGGCGAGGCCAGCAGCGACGATGTTCTTGGCGACGTACCGGGCGGCATAGGCGGCCGAGCGGTCCACCTTCGACGGATCCTTGCCCGAGAAGGCGCCGCCCCCGTGTCGGGCGAAGCCGCCGTAGGTGTCCACGATGATCTTGCGGCCGGTCAGGCCGGCGTCCCCGACCGGGCCGCCGATGACGAATCGGCCGGTCGGGTTCACGTAGAAGTTCGCGCGCAGGCTTTCAGCGTCGTAGAGCTCGGCCGGCATGACCTTGGCGACGACCTCGTTCCACAGTTCGTCGACCAGGTTGGCCTCGGAGTCCTCGTCGTGCTGGGTCGAGATCAGCACCTTCTCAACTGAGACCGGCACGCCGTCGACGTATCGGACGGTGACCTGGGTCTTGCCGTCCGGGCGCAGGTGCGGCAGGACGCCGCTCTTGCGCACCTGGGCCAGCTGGCGGGCCAGCCGGTGGGCCAGCGCGATGGGCATCGGCATGAGTTCCGGCGTCTCGTTCGTGGCGTAGCCGAACATCATTCCCTGATCGCCGGCACCCACCGAGTCGAGCGTGTCCGTACTGGATTCCGAACGGGCCTCGCGCGCGGTGTCGACGCCCTGCGCGATGTCCGGGGACTGCCGGTCCACGGCGACCAGCACTGCGACGTGGTCGGGGTCGAACCCGCAGGCGGCCGTGTAGCCGATCCGGCGAATCGTGTCCCGCACGATGTCGGGGTACGGGATATGCCCGCGCGTGGTGATTTCACCGGCGATGACGACCATGCCGGTGGTGACCATCGTCTCGCAGGCCACCCGGGAGTACGGGTCGAGCTCCAGGGCCGCGTCCAGGATCGCATCGGAGATGGCGTCGGCCATCTTGTCGGGATGACCTTCGGTCACCGATTCCGACGTGAACATGAACTCGTTCTCAGCGTGCGCCATGCGACTAGCTCTCCTCTTTCAGGGTGGGCGCCGAGGGCTCGGCAGGTGCTTGCTTGCTGGGTACGGACAGCTCGCGCCGTACGACGGCGGCGCCGGCGACCATGGCCTTCAGCTTGGCGCGGGCTACGAATGCCGGAAGATGCCGAAGGCCGCAGTCCGGATTGACGACGAGCCGTTCGGGCGGCACGACCTCGAGGGCCCGGCGAATGCGCGAGGCCACGACGTCGGGTGTCTCGACCTCTTCGCTCTTCACGTCCACGACGCCGAGTCCGAGCCGACGCTCCCAGGGATAGCGCTTGAACAGGGACAGGTCGCCGTACCCCTTGCGGGCGAACTCCAGGACGAGCGTGCCGACTTCGGCGTCGAGAACCGCCGGGAAGAGGAAGTCGTAGTGACCCTCCCAGGACGGACGCGCGTACCGATTGCCGTAGCAGACGTGCAGGGCCCAATCGGCCTCCACGTCCTTGGTGACGAGATTGATCGCGTCGATGGCCAGTCCGATGTCGTCGGGGTAGCCGGCCAGGAACGGCTCGTCGATCTGCAGCCGCGTGGCACCGGCTGCCACCAATTCTCGGGCCTCGGCGTTCAACGCGTGGGCAAACGATCGGACCAGATCGGCACGGTCGGAATAGGCGGAGTTGCGGATCCGTCGGGAGAGCGAGAAAGGTCCGGTGAAGCTGAACTTGATCGGCCGGTCGGTCTGGCTACGCGTGAAGACGAAGTCGTCGACCAGGCCCAATGCCGATTGCTCCCCGGTCGAGAGCGGTTCGGGCACTTCTGCGTGGTAGTAGTCGTAGTAGTAGGACTTGCTGGTGTCGGGAATCGACACACCGGGAATCCGGGCCAGTAGATAGTCGATGTCGTTGTCTCGCCGCAACTCCCCGTCGGAGACGACGTCGATGCCGGCCTGTTCCTGGTCCTTGATCGCCGCTTTGATCGCCACGTCGTGGATCTCGGCCAGGTGCGCCGGGCTGATCCGGTGCAGGTAATAGTCGGTCTTGAGCCGCTCCAGCCACTCCGGAACCGAGTACGAGCCGACCACGGTCGTCGGCATCAGCGGCAAGGTTGCCGAGCCCGACTGCTCGGTCGACGGTGTGGCTTCCGGACTCATGTCAGTCCCGCACCTGGGCGGTGAGCGTGACGATGTTCGTCCCGGTGCGGTGCGCGAACGGGGCGTAGCCGACGTCAAAGCCCTTGCGCCGCCCGATGTGTTGCAGCAACGGCCCGTTCACCCAGTTGACGATTGACCCGTCGTACTTCCCGGGGCCGAGGAAGCCGGTGCGGTATTGGTGCGGATCGGTGACGAAGATGTCGTGACATTGCAGCCGACCGTAGGGATGCAGCAGCGGGAGGGTGTCGACGAAGCTCGCGATCGCTCCGTTGCTGACCTGCATCCGTACGTCACCGTGCCGCTCGAGCAGCGGCCGGAGCATCTCCCCATTGACCCCGGGTGCGATCTCGTAGAGGTCCAGTCCGGACATCGGCGCGTAGCGCTCCTCCAGCTTCAGCGCATCCCAGACAGCCATCCAGAAGGCCGCCGCGCGAGCGACATCCGGGAAGTGGTTCGACAGCGCGTCGACCAGCATGTCCGGGCCGAGCGAGAGGAGTTTGTCGATCGCGCCGACCAGCTTGCCGGGCTCGAGCCCGAACTCCTCGGCGATGCGCGCAGCGTCGGCCTTCCCGACATAGGCCCGGATCTCGGCACGGTAGGTGTGCCCACCGATCTGGGCAACGTCCTCGGTGGGCAGGTTGTCGTAGACGTTGGAGATGTAGACCAGGAAGACCTTGTATCGCAGGAAACCCAATGCGGTCATCGGGGTGGTCGCGTCCAGGGCGAACGAACTCACATGGGCGGCATGGTCGGACACGTTCTCTCGGGCCAGTGCCAGCACGTGTTCGGAGTAGTCGCACATCATGTAGTGCAGCCGGCGATAGTACTCGCTGCCGTGCTCGGCATCGAGTTTTGCGAACTCGTCGAGCCAGGTCTTGGCCTGGTTGCCGTTCCCGACGCCGAGTTCGATGACGTACAGCTCGTCGGGCAGAGCGTTGTGCGCGGCCAGGTCATCCCAGACGGTGAACATCTGTTTGATGAGCTCGTGGACGCCGGCGATGTTTCGAGCATCGCTCTCCCCGCCGGGCAACGCCTGCTCATACAACCGACCCGTCGCCTTCTCCCAGACCCCGAGGAAGCGCCAGTACAGCGAATTGAACTCCCAGATCCGGCTGGTGGTTCCGGTGGACCAGTCCTCGAGATAGACCCGACCCAGCCCTTCGGGCTGTGAGCGCCGGGCCAGTACGTCGCGGACCACCTTGGCCAGATCCGCATCGGCACACCGACGCAGGTCGACCGCGATCTCCAGGTTGTCCTCGCCCGACTCCGCGCTGCCGCCGTTGCGTGCGGCCGGTGACAGGATCGGCCGTACGTCCATGACGTCACGGAAGTTGTTCTTGTACTGCACCCAGTCACAGACCAGGCGCAGCCGGGACAGGTCGACAGCGTCCTCGCACAGGGCGTCGACGATGGGTGACAGGCACGCCGTCAGGTCCAGCGCTCTGTCGCCCCGCAGTTTCT
>JALZIL010000308.1 GCA_030860305.1 Actinomycetota bacterium | reverse complement strand
AGCGATGCTGTACGGCGATGAGCACGTAAAGAAGTACCGCGAGACCGACGGCAAGGAGGGCCATGACTGGAACGGCACCCAGGCTCTGATCCTGACTACAACCGGTCGCAAGTCCGGGCAAGCACGGGACAAGGCGCTCATCTATGGCCTGACCGGTGACAGCCCGGTCATCGTCGCCTCCAAGGGAGGGGCTCCCGCGCACCCGGACTGGTACGTCAACCTGGTCGAGCAACCCGAGGTCGAGGTACAGATTCGCGCCGATCGCTTCCCCGCCCGCGCCCGGACAGCGACCGGCGAGGAGCGGACCGAGCTGTGGGCGGAGATGCTCAAGCACTGGGCGCCCTACGACGAATACCAGACCAAGACTGACCGCGAGATCCCGGTCGTGGTGCTCGACCGCGCCTGAGCCACACCTTATTCGCGCGCTCGCTCGGCTGCTACTCCATGGGCGTTTCCATTGGAGGCCCTTCAGCGGTACGGCGTGAAGTCCGGTGGGCGCTTCTCGGTGAAGGCCGCCGCCCCTTCTTTGCTCTCGTCGGTCTCGGTGAACAGATTCAAGCCGTCAAAGGCCAGCGCGCCGATCCCACCCAAGTGATCGGTGTCGGCGTTGAACGAGTGCTTGAGGAATTTCAGGGCGGTCGGGGAATACGACGCGATCTTCGCTGCGTACTCCCCGGCTTTGGCCATCAGCTGATCGGCCGGTACGACCTCGTTGACCAGACCCCAGCGCTCCGCGGTAGCGGCGTCGTACAGGTCGAGCAGGAACCAGATCTGGCGAGCTCGCTTCTCGCCGACAACCCTTGCCAGATAAGCGGATCCGAACCCGGCATCGAAGGAACCGACCTTTGGCCCGGTCTGGCCGAAGCGCGCGTGATCGGCGGCAATCGACAGGTCGCACAGCACGTGCAGGACGTGACCGCCGCCGACCGCGGCCCCGTTGACGGCGGCGATCACCGGCTTGGGGATCTCCCGGATGATCCGGTGCAGGCGCTCGATCTCGAAGCTGCCCCACTCGGTCTCGCCGTACCCGCCGGTCTCGGCCCGCACCTTCACATCGCCGCCGGTGCAGAACGCGCGGTCACCGGCACCGGTCAGGACGACAGCGGCCACGCGCTTGTCCACCCAGGCGTGTTTGAACCCGCTGATCAACTCGTCGACGGTACGGCCGGTGAAGCTGTTCATCCGCGCCGGACGGTTGATCGTGAGTACGGCGTACCCGGCGTCGTCGATCTCGTAGACGACTTCGGAGAACTCCTCGGGCCTGATCACGGGCCCGACCCTATTCGTTCAGCTCCTGCTGGCCACCTCTTCCCCACCGCGTGAAGGACGCCTCCTGCCAATAGGTTCGATACAAGGCGTCCTTCACTCGACAAATCCGGGCAGCGATACGGTCGGGTCATGTCCGAACAGCCCCGGGTCGCGCTGATCACCGGCGCCGGGCGCGGCATCGGGGCCGCCGTTGCGCGGCGGCTGTCCACCTCGGGATACCGGCTCGTGCTCACCGCCCGCAACGCCGACGAGCTTGACCTGGTTGCCGCGGCCCTGCCGGGCGAAGCGATCTGCATTCCCGCCGATCTCACCGAAGCCTGCGCCGTCGACCAGGTTTTCGCCGCCTCCGAGGAAGCCTTCGGTGGCATCGACGTACTGGTCGCCAACGCCGGCGCTGCCATGTCGGCGCCCGTACACAAGACCACCGACGCGGATTGGGGGCGGATGCTGGACCTGAACCTCACTGCGCCGTTCCGCTGCATCCGTCGGGCCGTACCCGGCATGAAGGAACGCGGGTACGGCCGGATCGTCGTGATCGCCTCCGCGGCCGCCAAGCGCGGTGAACCATTGATCGCTGCATACACAGCCAGCAAGCACGGAGTCCTCGGCCTGGTCCGCGCTTCCGCCGCGGAACTGGCGCAGAGCGGGATCACCGTCAACGCCATCTGCCCGGGCTACGTCGACACCCCTATGACCGATGGCTCGATCGCCAACGTCGTCGCGCACACGGGTCGAGATACCCATGCCGTACGCGCCTACTTCGCCAACCAGCAACCCACTGGGCGCCTGATCACCGTGGAGGAGGTCGCCACGGCCGTGCAGTTCTGCCTGGACAGCCCCTCGGTCAGCGGGCAGGGCATCGAGGTCGACGGCGGCGCGGTGCAGTCGTGAGTGACGAGGTCTGGGCAGATGCCGTCGCCCGAGTCAGCACAGCCCGGGCCAACCGAGCGCAGCGGGTAAACCCAGCTGAGCTGGCCAGGCCGTCAGGCTTCTCGCACGCCGTCGTCACCCCTCCGGGCGCCAGGATGGTGTTCCTGGCCGGGCAGACCGCGATGGACTCCGACGGGGCGATCGTCGGAGGCGACGTCGTGGCGCAGTTCGAGCAGGCGCTGGGCAACCTGCTTACCGCGCTGCGCGCTGCCGGAGGCGGTCCCGAACACCTCACCAGCTTGACCATCTACGCAGTCGACCTGGCGGACTACCGAAACCACGCTCGGCAGATCGGGGCGGTCTGGCGGCGACTGATCGGGACCGACTACCCGGCGATGGCCGGCATCGGGATCGCCAGGCTGTGGGACAACACCGCCTTGGTCGAGGTCCAAGGAATCGCTGCGATCCCAGCGGGATAATTCAACCGTCAGCATTTGTTGACGGGGCTGAGATGTCAACATACGCTGACAAACACGGTCACGACCGACAACCACCCTGATCACAACGAGCCGACCCCCCTGCACCGCAGACATCCCCGACGTCGAATGGGTCGACGTCGAGCGGGTCCACGACAGCCATAACGGCACCCACGAGCGACCCGACATCCGAGACGACGCCGAGTTCGAAGCCGACTGGCTCGGTACGCGCGTTCCTGCCGTACCTGCGTGAGCACCGGGGCACGCTGGTCGCGATCGCCGTCATCTCGGTCGTCGGCGCGGGCCTGGTCCTGGCCCAACCGCTGCTGGTGCAGTCGTTGATCGACCGGGTCGGCTCCGGAGCCGCGCTGACCGCCCCGGTCGTGCTACTCGTTGGGGTGGCACTGGCCGACGGCGTTTTCGGTGCGTTCCAGTCCTATCTGTTACAGCGCACGGCCGAGGGCGTTGTGCTCCGCGCCCGCCGGACCCTGATCGGGCACCTGCTCCGGCTCCCGATCGTCGAGTACGACCGCCGCAGGATCGGTGACCTGATCTCGCGGGTCGGCGCCGACACCACCCTGCTGCGCTCGGTCGTCACCTCCGGCCTGTTCGACATCGTCAGTTCGGTCCTGGTCTCCCTCGGCGCCGTGGTGCTGATGGCGATCGTCGATGTGTACCTGCTGCTGATCACGTTGGCTGCAGTGGCAATCGGTGGTGCGGCGATCGGGATGGTCGGGCGGGCGATGCGTACAGCCAGCCTGCGCGCTCAGGAGAGCGTGGGTGACATGACCGCGGCCACCGAGCGTGCGCTGTCCTCCATCCGCACGCTGCGCGCCAGCGGCGCCACCGTACGAGAGACCAAGCGGGTGGGCGAGTCAGCGCAGCAGGCCTACGACGCGGGCGTACGGATGGCTCGACTGCAGTCGCTGGTCTCACCGATCGTGAACCTGTCGATGCAGGGCTCCTTCATCGGGGTGCTGGCCTTCGGCGGTTACCGGGTCGCGATCGGCGCGATGACCCTCGGCGAGTTCATCGCCTTTCTGCTCTACCTCTTCGCCCTGGTGTTCCCGCTCGCCCAGGCCTTCCAGGCCTTCACCGCGATCCAGACCGGGATGGCCGCCTTCGACCGGATGACCGAGGTGCTCCACCTGCCAGCTGAGGATGCCAACGAGCACAACCTCCGCCGTACGCCGAACAACGTTCGCGCGCAACCCAATTCGGCAGCACCGGCGCTGGACTTCGACGGGGTGTGCTTTGGCTACGAGACGGGGCCACCGGTCCTGGACGCCGTGAGTTTCACCGTGGAACGCGGCGCGCGTACCGCCCTGGTCGGCCCGTCCGGTTCCGGCAAGACCACGGCGCTGGCCCTGATCGAACGCTTCTACAACCCGACCGGTGGCGTGCTCCGCGTGGACGGTGTCGACATTCGCGAGATCCCGCGCGAGCACCTGCGCGAGCGGATCGGTTACGTCGAACAGGAGGCCCCGGTGCTGGCCGGCACCATCTCTGACAACCTGCGGCTCGGCGCACCGGAGGCTACCGACGAGCAGTTGTTGCGATCGCTGGACCTCGTGGGACTGTCCGCGATCGTCGCGCGCAGTCCGCTGGGGCTCGAGGCACCGGTCGGTGACGACGGCGTTCTGCTCTCCGGCGGCCAACGTCAACGGCTGGCCTGGGCCCGGATGATGCTGACCGATCCGGAGCTCATCCTGCTCGACGAGCCCACCTCCAGCGTCGACTCCGGGACCGAGCAGGTCTTGCGGGGGACCCTGGACCGAATCGCCACCGACCGCACGGTCCTGGTTGTCGCGCACCGACTGTCGACGGTCGCCGACTCCGACCGGATCATCGTCCTGGACGCCGGCCGAGTCGGCGCGGTGGGTACGCACCAGGAGTTGCTCGAGGGCAATAGCCTCTACCGTGAGCTGGCCAGCCATCAACTGCTGGCCTGACCTCGGCCCACCAAAGCCTCGCGATCATGGCGCTGCGACCGAAAATCCGGCGGAATTCCGGTCACGGCTCCATGATCGCGCCGCAACCGGGTACATGACGTGATACTGAGGGGACGGGACCGCACGAGTCGAGCAAAGGAGCTCAAGGAGTGCAGCTGATGGCCTCGGCGCATGTGGACACCTACACGCGGGACAACCTGCCGCCGGCCGATCAGTGGCCCGAGCTGCGCTACGACCTGCCGGAGCTGGCCTATCCCGACCAGCTCAATGCGGCCAGCGCCCTGCTCGAGCGCGGACTGGCCGCCAGTGGAGCTGATCGGGCGTGCTTGCTCGCTCCGGACGGTACGAGCTGGACCTACGGCGAGGTCGCCGCCCGTTCGGCCCAGGTGGCCCACGTCCTGACCGACGATCTCGGCGTCGTCCCGGGCAACCGGGTCCTGCTCCGCGGGCCGAACAACCCGTGGTTGGTGGTCAGCTGGCTGGCGGCACTGCAGGCCGGTGCCGTCGTGGTCAGCACTATGTCCCTCCTGCGCGCGGGGGAACTGGCTGTCGTCGGCGAGATCTCGGCGGCGCAGTTCGCGATCTGCGATCACCGTTTCGTGGCCGACCTCGAGGCGGCGGCGCTGCCCGGGTTGGTGACGGTCACCTACGGCGGCGACAGTCCGGACGACCTGAGCGTGCGAGCCGCCGACAAGCCGACGACCTACGAGTCCGTACGCACCTCCGCCGACGATGTCGCCCTGCTGGCCTTCACGTCCGGCACGACCGGGCGCCCCAAGGCGACCATGCACATGCACCGTGACCTGCTGGCCACCTGCGACACCTTCGGCGCGTACGTCCTGAAAGCCGTGCCCGAGGATGTGTTCACCGGTACGCCGCCGCTGGCCTTCACCTACGGGCTCGGCGGGACGGTGCTGTTCCCGCTCTCGGTTGGAGCGGCGATCCTGCTGGTCGAGCGGGCCAGCCCGGACGAGCTGGCTGGGCACATCGCCGCACACGGGGTCAGCGTGCTGTTCACCGCGCCGACGGCCTATCGAGCGCTGGCCGCGTTGCCTGCTCCGGCGCAATTGACGAGCCTTCGTCGGTGCGTCTCGGCGGGTGAGACATTGCCCAAGGCGGTCTTTGCCGCCTTTGAGGGCGCCACCGGGCTGAAGATCATCGACGGCATCGGATCCACCGAGATGCTGCACATCTTCATCGCCAGCGCGGACGACGAGATCCGGCCAGGGGCGACCGGTCTGGCGGTGCCCGGGTACATCGCGGCGGTACTCGACGACGGCGGGAACGAGGTCGTTGTCGGTGAACTCGGCCGGCTGGCGGTCAAGGGGCCCACCGGTTGCCGGTACCTGGCCGACGAGCGGCAGGCGACCTACGTGCAGAACGGCTGGAACCTGACCGGCGACACCTATACCCGGGATGCCGACGGCTACTTCTGGTATCAGGCCCGCTCCGACGACATGATCATCTCCTCCGGCTACAACATCGCCGGACCCGAGGTAGAGGCCGCACTCCTCGGTCATGCCGACGTGCTCGAGTGCGGCGTGGTCGGTTTGCCCGACACGGAGCGCAACATGCTGGTCACCGCGTACGTCGTGCTCCGCGAGGGAGTGGTCGGCGACGACGTCAAGGCCAAGGAACTCCAGGACCACGCCAAGGCCGCGATCGCACCGTACAAGTATCCGCGGCGGATCGAGTTCGTCGCCGAGTTGCCGCGGACCAACACCGGCAAGCTGCAGCGCTTCCGGCTTCGCGGTGATGCCGCTGGCGGCGCCAGCGAGAAGGTTTGATCCGCATGAACATTGCGGTCATCGGCGGTGGGCCCGGAGGTCTGTACTTCGCTGCTCTCGCCAAGCAACTCAACCCCACGCACGAGATCACGGTGTGGGAGCGCAACGCGCACGACGACACGTTCGGTTTCGGGGTGGTGTTCTCCGACGAGACGCTCGGCGGGATCGAGCACGCCGACCCAGTTGTGTTCGCAGCAATGCAGCGTGAGTTCGCCCGCTGGGACGACATCGACGTGCATTTCGCCGGCCAGGCCTTCACCTCCGGCGGGCACAGCTTCGCCGCGCTGGCCAGGGTCCGGCTGCTGCAGATCCTCCAACAACGCTGTGCCGACCTCGGCGTAGTCACCCGCTTCCGAACGGTCGCCCCACCGTTGGACGAGCTGCTGGCGTCGTACGACCTGGTCGTGGCCAGCGACGGTCTGAACTCCGCCGTTCGAGCTCGATACGCCGAGGACTTCGGCACCGCGCTAGACGTACGGCATTGCAAGTACATGTGGCTGGGCACTGACCTGGTTTTCGAAGCGTTCAAGTTCTACATCGAGCAGACACCGTACGGCGTGATGCAGATCCACGGATACCCTTACAGCGCAACCGGTTCCACGTTCATCGTGGAGATGGCCGATGACGTGTGGCGAGCGGCCGGGTTCGACGAGGTCGACGCCAGCACCCTGGCGCCCGGCCAGAACGACGAGGCCGCGATCGCCAAGGTCACCGAACTGTTCCCCGAAGTCCTGCGTGGACACAAGGTTGTCGGCAATGGTTCGAAGTGGATCAGCTTCACGACCGTACGAAACGCTCAGTGGCGCAAAGACAATCTCGTCCTGATCGGGGACGCCGCGCATACCGCGCACTTCTCGATCGGGTCCGGGACGAAGCTGGCCATGGAGGATGCGCTGGCGCTGGCCGCGTGCCTGCACGAGGAAGGGTCGGTGGATGCCGGGTTGACGGCGTACGAGGCCGAACGCCGTCCGGTCGTGCAGTCCACCCAGCGGGCCGCCCAGGCCAGCCTGGAGTGGTTCGAGAATCTGGGCCAGTACACGCATCAGGACCCGGCGCTGTTCGCGTTCAACATCTTGACCCGCAGCCGTCGGGTCACCCACGACAACCTGCGGGTTCGAGACCCGGAGTTCACTCAGGCGATGGATCGCGCGTACGCGGGTAGCATCGGCGCCGCGGAGGTTCGGCCGCCGATGTTCCAGCCGTTCTCGTTGCGCGGCTTGACGTTGCACAACCGGGTCGTGGTCTCGCCGATGGACATGTACGTCTCGGTCGACGGGTTCCCGACGGACTTCCACCTGCTGCACCTCGGCGGGAAGGCGCTGGGCGGTGCCGGCCTGGTTATGACCGAGATGGTCTGCGTCAGCGCGCCCGGCCGGATCACGCTGGGCTGCACCGGAATGTACGTCCCGCAGCACACGTCGGCATGGGCGCGCATTGTCGATACCGTCCACGAGCAGTCCAGCTCGGCGATCGGGATCCAACTCGGGCACTCCGGACGCAAAGGATCCACCCGGCTGATGTGGGAGGGAATCGACCAGCCGCTGGAGGACGTGGAAGCCAACTGGGCGCTGGTCGCGCCATCGGCACTGCCGTACAAGGCCGGGGTGAACCAGACACCTCGGGAGCTGACCGTCGAGGAGATGGCCGAAATCCGGGAGCAGTTCGTGGCTGCTGCGGTGTCAGCGGATCGGGCCGGGTTCGACCTGCTCGAACTGCACTGCGCACATGGCTACCTGCTGAGCTCGTTCATCTCGCCGATCACCAACCGGCGCACCGACTCCTACGGTGGCTCACTGGCCAACCGGCTGTGCTACCCGCTCGAGGTCTTCACCGGAATCCGCGAGGTCTGGCCGGCGGACAAGCCGATGAGCGTGCGGATCTCGGCCACGGACTGGATCGAGGGTGGGGTCACCGGTCTGGACTCGGTGCAGATCGCCCAGGCCTTCGCCGACGCCGGAGCCGACGCGATCGACGTGTCCACGGGGCAGATCGCCCCGGAGGAGAGGCCGGACTTCGGCCGCTCGTACCAGACGCCGTACGCCGATGCGATCCGCAATCAGGTCGGCATCGCGACCATCGCGGTGGGTGTCATCTCCTCCTGGGACGACGTGAATTCACTGCTGCTGGCCGGGCGGGCCGACCTGTGTGCCGTCGGCCGGGCGCATCTCTACGACCCGAACTGGACCCTGCACGCTGCGATCGAGCAGGGCTACGACGGGCCGGGTGCGCCCTGGCCACTGCCCTGGAAGGCCGGCGCACGCGCACCGCAGACCGGCCGCAGCGACGGTCCCAAGCCGCGCCTGCAACTGGCCCGCGAAGGCACGCCGGGGACCGGCCACGCCCGCTGGCGCCCCAACCGCAACTCTGGACCCTGATTCCCTCCCGATTGACAAGGCGGTCTGGCTCGAAGCCGGCCTTTGCCTATCGCGTGCGCCGACACGCCGACCGCGACGTCGGTGTGTCCGGACACCAGGTAGGCAAAGGCCCTCGCCCGTGGCCCGGCGGCTACCCCTTGCCCTGACAAATATGGGCTCATAGGTTCAGGTCACGTGTCGGATCGGCGCGTGCGGAGAGCGACATCCCTCGACGGTGCGGAGTGCCTGGATGACTCAGACCGAGAGTCGGCCCGATGCGACTGCGGACGCGCTCGCCGAGCCGTTCACACCGGGGATGAGCGACAACGCCCCTGAGCTGGCCGAGTTCACCGACACGATCGCCGGCCCCGTCGAGATCGCCCTCTCCGATCCGCA
>JALZIL010000300.1 GCA_030860305.1 Actinomycetota bacterium | reverse complement strand
GCTCTGGGCCGCGGCTAGTGCGCTTGACGCGTTCCCCTGGCCGGGTAGGGCGCGCGGTACGCGCGCACCAAACCGCGTCATCCATCAGGCGGACGGCGCGCCGTACCCCGCTCGTAGGATGATCAGGTGACCACCCCGCCGCCTGGGCAGCCGCCCTCGGACCCGCTGAAGAGGCAGCCGACCGTGCGACCGGCACCCGGGGCCGGGCTGGCCGCGCCTCGACCGGGTGGCCAGTCGGCCACGATGTCGCCCGCCGCAGCCGCGGAGGCTCTCGCCGCTCCGGCGACCGCTCCAGCAACCGCTGCGCCGGCCGGTCAGGCCGAGGGTGCCCCAACCGGTCGGGGTAGCACGCAGCACCAACTCGTCGGAGCGGGTGCGGCTCCGGCCGCCGCGGCCACCTCGGGCGCGATCCTGGGCGAACGCGTTGGTCTCGGAGCGGCGCAGGGGCAGGCGGCCGGCCGAGCCCAGGGTCAAGGGACCGCGGCCGGTCGGGGGCTTGCCCAGGGCAGTGCCGTTGGAGCGAGTCAGGCGGTGGCCGCGCCGGCTCGCGCGATCGGTCGTCGGGAGCCCGAACCGGAGGCCGAGTCCGAGCCCGAGCACGTCGTTCCGGTTGCCACGACGCCGACCATCAGTTCGCCGGTGGTCTCGTTGTTCGGCATCCGGGCCGGACAGATCGTCTCCGTCGAGTTGGCCATCCTCGGCGTCGCGCTCGTACATCGGGAGCGGTTGAGCATTCTCATCCCCGTCTCGGCAGCTGCGCTGATCGTGGTCGTCGCGACCATGATCCGCCGGCGCGGACACTTCCTCTATCAGTGGCTGGGCCGGTGGCTGCGTTACCGGACCCGGCGACGGCGACGGCGGATCCTGGGGGGCGAGTCGGCCGGACGGGACGAGGTCGCAAGGACTCTGCTGGCCTCGGTCGCGCGGTCGGCCGAGATCGTCCCGGTCGAGATCGAGGACGTCGAGGTGGCCTTGATCTCTCATGCAGGTGGTCTTACCGCGGTGCTCGAGGTCGTTCCGCTCGACGCCGGAGGTTTTATCGAACCGAGTCAGCTGCTGCCGCCGCTGACCGCCCTGCTGCCCACCGCCGAGCTCGGCCGACCGGTGGTCAGCGTGCAGGTCATCATCCAGTCCATCCCGGCACCGAATTTCCTCGGCCTGAAGGACTCGGCCGCGATCTCCTATCGGGAGCTCGGCGGAGGCATCGTCCCGGCCACCCGGGGCTGCTGGATGGCGCTTCAGGCCGGACACGTCGCCGAGGACTACACCGCCGCCGACCTGCAGGATTCGGTCACGCGTGCCGTGACCAGACTGCAGCGTCGGTTACGCAAGACCGGTCTGCGGGCCCGGATCCTGAACCGGGACGAGATCGCCGCTGAGTTCCTGACGCTGGCCCGGGTGCGACCCCGTGAGGCGGCGCTGACCGGTTCGTCTCGCCGGCGGCAGAAGCTGGCCAGTCCTGGTGTGACCGAGCACTGGCGGACGTGGTCGGCGGGTCCGCAGGTGCATACGGCGTTCCGCCTGCTGGACTGGCCGGACCTGTCCGACCCGCAGGGACGGGAACTGCTGGATCGGCTGGTGCATGCCCCAACGCTGGCCACGACAGTGTCCGTCGCGGCCCGTTGGCGATCGGCGACCGACGACCCGGAACTCGAACTCGAGGCGGCGATCCGGGTCACGCTGCCCGATGCAGCGGCCGTCGATCTGGCGACCGGGCAGATCCGAGCGGTCGTCGAAGATCTCGGCGGGCGGATCGAACGCCTGGACGGTGAGCAGGTCTTCGGTGTCGCCGCATCCCTGCCGCTTGGCGGATTCCTGTCGTGACCGTCCCGCCGCTGACCCATCTCGGTTTCCACGTTGTGCATGCTGATCCGGCCGCTGGGATCGCCATGCACACCGGTGGTGCCGGATTGATCCTCGGCGTGGACATCGATGACAAGCCGGTCACCCTCGGGTTGTTCCGCCCTGAGCCGACGACTGCGGTAGCCATCAGCGGGCTGGCACTGGCCCAGCTGCTCAGCTTCCGGGCCCTGGCCATCGGTGCCCAGATCCTCGTGCAGACCCCGCGTCCGGGGGCCTGGGAGAGCTTCGTACACCTCTCGGCTGGATCCACCGGCGCCATCAGTCAGGTGGAACGGGCCGGTCCCAATCGGTCCGGAACGGCCAACCAGCCTCAGCTGCTGCTCATCGACAACGACTCCAGCGCCACCACGCAGCACCGTCCCGGAGCCAGCTATGCAACAACCCTGACCGTGCACGATCAGCTCACCCAGTGGAACGTCGCCTCGCTCGGTGGCGCTGACATGGTCCTTCTGCAAGGCCTTTCCATGGCCGAGGCCAGACTGGCAGGGACGGCACTGGGCGTGGCCACGCCGGAACGAGCGCTGTCCGGATTGCCGCCGGATACGGTCGTGCTGGCTGCGCGAAACTCTTTGCGATCCAGCCGAATCGTGCAGACCTCGATCGAGAAATGGTTGATCGGACCGATCGCACGGCACGCGAGCAAGGGTGGACGCTAGATCCGCGACCGCTCGGAGGCTCTTCTTCGCGGCGAGGCTCAGTTCTTGGGCGGGATCAGCAAGGTCGTCTCTTCCCGCAAGCCCCGTGCCTCGTCCCGGGGCACCCAGCCCCGGTAGACACCGCGTTCGATCCGTTCGAATCCCAGCGCCAAGGCGCGCGGAACCAGACCGCCGGTGTATTCGAGCAGCAGTTCGTCGTCGCGTTCGTCCTGGACCAGGCAGGGCTCGCCCCGCCAGTGGCAGACCATCCTCACGTGGAAAACCATGTCGCACTCGACGGAGTTGACCAGCCGCAGATAGACGCCAGAGTCGAGTTCTTCGAACTCGTCCAGGGGTTGCGTGGAGCGCAGGTGCACCCACAGACCGTCAGAGTGTTGGTCGGGGGTGCACCCGTACTCCATCCCCTGCCAGCGGGCTCGGTAGGAGCACCAAGTCGTGCTCATGTGACGTCCCCGTCCGGGTCCACCTCGGGTGGCAGGGGAATGCCCAGCATCCACGTTCCTCGGTCCCCGTCCCAGACCGCACGGCGGGACTCGCTGCCCTCGATGCTGATCTCGACGACTTCCGCGCGGTGCGGCAGGCCGATACCGTCCACCTTGAACTCCCGGATGACCTGATCGACGTTGGGTACGAAGCCGGTCCCGACGAAGGGCGGCTCCTCGATCACCCAGCCATCCATAGCCGCACGGGAGGCCTCGGTGGTCCCCCCATACGGGCTGCGATACAGCTCCGGCCCGATCGCCGGCCAGCGGAGAAGGAACACCGAGCCGTCATCGTCGATGAGCTCGCGTTCGTCCTGCGTTCGGCCGAGCGCGTCGAGCAGGACATTCGGGCTGCCGATGTGCTTGACGTCGGCGAGCAGGTGGACATAACCGGACACTCGATTGTCCCGGCGGGCGAACATTCCCGACACCTCCGCGGGAGGCAGCAGCTTCTGGACGAGTGGCGGGGTCTGACCGGGCGAGGCGAGCTGCTCGAGAGCCATGTCGGGAGCGGCCACCCGAGCGATCGTGGAGGGTTCCAAGAGCATCTGTATCGGCAGACCGGGGTTGACCACCAGCCCCCACTGCGGATCGGGCCAGCCGGCAGCCAGTTCGAGCAGGGACGTGATCCGGCAGTGGGTGGCGTGGCCATCGGTGCCGGTCGCCATGGATTCCGCCGACGTGTAGGCCATCAACCAGGAGCGGTCGTCGCGCTCTGCGGTCGCCCAGCGTGGCGGTTCTGTCCCGGCGGCCGCCTCGGCGCTGATCGGCAGAGCTAGCTCGGTGGTCTTCAGCATGGCCAGGCAGGCGCCGGAGTTCTGCGCCAGGTAGGCCGCCCACAGCTGCTCCTCGAACGGACCGGTCGGCTCCCACGTCGGCATCGGCTCAGCCTAGAGACGGCCGTGAACGCTTGCCCGCGCTGCGGTATCGTCCGGCACGATGAGCACTGTGGCGGGGTTGCGGTGAGCCTGGCGAGGTGGCAGTGAGCCGAACCCTGCAGGTGTCGCCGGATCGGCCCGGCGCCTATCCGAACCTGCGGGAGGCCCTGCTCGACGCCGTATCCGG
>JALZIL010000298.1 GCA_030860305.1 Actinomycetota bacterium | reverse complement strand
TCACCGGTGAGCCGTCGCTGAAAGTCGTCCCGTCGCGCAGCGTGAAGCGGTAGGTGTTGTCGCCGACCAACTCCCACGACTCGGCGAGCATCGGCTCCACCGAGAAGTCGGTTCCCAGGTGCACCAGCGTCTCGCAGACGTCGGCATTCAGCGGGTACGACGGCCGGCGCTTACGGTCGCCCTCGCTGTCGATCCACGGGTCGGCGGCCACGCCCACCACCAGCTCCTGAATGGCTGCCGGCTCATCCGCGCCGGTTGGTCCACCCTGCGACGTGCTTTCCGTGCCTGCGCACGCGGTTGCCGCGAGGCCGAGCAGAAGCAGCGACGGCACGGCGCGTGCGCGAATCAGCGCTGCTCGGGGGGCGGGACAAGTGGCCACAAGCGCTCCTCCGATGTGCCGCAGCCAGGCAAGTGCCCGGATTGCGGGGAATTCCGCTACGGTAGTTTGGCAACGGCCGCCTAGTAAGTGTTCTCGACACTCGGCGGCAGGGCCCGGCGCATGCGGCTGAGCCGCGGCATGTACCGCCGACGTCGAGCGACAAATGGCACGGGCTCGCAGCTAGCGGTGGAGGCTGGCCTGGTTGGAAGACCGGCAACGGGTCACGGTCTGGACGTGTCGCCGGAGACTTCCGGCAGCACGTGATCCATTACCACTGATCGACGCAACTGCCGACTCGTCGGAAGCCCGCGCGGGGCCCTGACTCTGCCCATCCCCGCATCCGTCTCCCCGTTGCCGCCAGCCGCTGGCTACCGTCCGGGCGAGCCCGGCGAAGGTCCGCACGTAGTGATGTCAGCGACCCACAACCGATCCGGGCAGTCGGCGACGAACGCTCACTTGACGTGGTCGTGCCGAGTGTCCGGACCCGTCCCGGGAACGGTCGTTCGAGGGCTCTTCGAGCGGGAGATACCGCGCAGACCGAGGTCTTTCATCAACCGCTGGGTGGTGCAGCGCGGACCGCCTCGCAGCCGACGAGGACGTACTCACGGTTGAGTTGCGCGTGCATCTTGCGGATCCCGGATCGGCTCGACTCCGAACATCCTCTTGTGCCGCTCTATGTAGTCATCCAGCTGTCCCTCACGTCGGACACGCCGCGGCGGATCGGGCGTGAACATCCTGGTGATCTTGCCGAAGTGTGCCGCTTCACCCTGATCATCTAACTGCTCGCCCCCGGGACCAGACCGTCCGAGGCCACGGCCGCGCGCTTCCCGGCTTCAGCAACCGGGACCAAGGCGGCGGCAAGGGACGCAATCGCCACCATCGCCGGGGACTGCGGGTCGTGGTCCGAAGGAGCGACGCCGAGTTGATCAGCCTTCTCGATCTGGGGATCCTCCGGCACGCCGAACACCTCTGACAGCCCGAGCCGGTCGGCCAGCCGGGGCGCATCGGCTTGCGTCAACGCTCGATTGGCGACACCGACAATGCGGCGGACTCCCATTTGATCGGCCAGGCGACAACCTCGCTCCGCAACCTCGAGCGACTTCGCGCTACCGTCCGTGACGACCAGCACGACGTCGTCGGGGCCGGGATGTGCCCACACGAGATCACTGAGCCCCGCCTCGAGATCGGCGAGGACAACCCGCCCCTCGTCGGAGAGCTGGCCGAAGAACTCACGAGTCGTGTTGTGGGACCCGCAGCACAGGCACGCGTCGGACGGCCGCTCGATCTTGCCCGTAGCCACCAGCCGGACTCCCTGGGGAGCATCCACGCCGTAGCGGGCCAACAGGTCCTCGGCGACGGGCGTGGGGTCTTTGTGTGTATGACCGCTGTCGAGAAGGGCGTTCAGGATAGGGACCATCGACTCGACCTCCTCACGGTCTATCCCCAGCGAGATGCCAAGATTGGGGTTGGGGTCGGCGTCGATCGCCACCACCTGCTGCTCTTGGCCGGCGAGCTGGCGAGCTATGGCGCCAGCGATCGTGCTCTTCCCTGATCCACCTTTGCCGGTGACGGCAACTCTCATGGCACCTCCTGAAGTTGGAGCTGTTCGGTCAGCTCGGTGATGGCTCTGATGGCGGGCGCGTCCGGACACACGTCGATCGGTGACAGACCCGAACGCTCAGCATCTCGCACGTCGGGATCGAACGGAACCCGGGCGTGCAGGGCAAGACCGGGATGGCCGGGCTCGTCTCGAAAGCGGTTGCCGACTATCAGTGGCCGCTGGGACTCAACCATCGGCAGCAGTCGGCGGGCCGTCATCCCGGACCGCCACGCCGGCCCGACGACCACGATGGCGTGGCTGGCGAAGGCGTGATAGCGCTCGAACGGGGTCGTCGGCCCCGCCTCCAGATCGGCGACCACGTCCCAGTCCGGGCGACCAAAGCCCAACAGGACCTGTATCAGAGCCGAAACCGATTGTTTCGCCGACTCCTTTTCCACGGACTTTATCTTCCCGACGCCGAGGTAGTGGACCCCGTCCGGACCGCGGACGGAAAAGTTGTCGACTACCGCGTCGGGGGTGAGACCGCCTGCCAGCTGCCACCCGTAGTTGGCACCGGGATCCGCCTCGACGGCTTCAGCGGGGAGGCCTGCCTCGCCCAGCGGAACCCCGAGGCTGAAGGCCAGCCCCGGGCTGGTGTCGAGATCGACGGCCAGCACCTGTCGTCCCTGCCTGGCCAGGAGTCGCGCCATCGTGCCGACAAGCACGGTCTTGCCGGCGCCGCCTTTGCCGATCACCGCAACTCGAAGGCCAAGGCTTGCCTTGGCACCGCTTCTCGTTTCGTCGTCGACCCGAGCAACCTCGGCCAGCGCACAAGACCGGACCTCATGCAGCATCTCCCGGTGCCGCTCGAGCTCGGACGCGACGCGGTCGAAGGCGGCGGACCTGCGCCAAGGCTCGAGATAACGCTGGTAGCCGGCCGCTTGACGCTCCGTGCCGAGCCACCTTCGACAGCGCGAGACGCCGTCGACATCGTCGGTGGCAGCAGCGACTGCTCCCTCCATGACAGCACGTTGGCGCTCCATCGTCTGGATCGCCCAGTGATCTCTCGGTGTCAGCGTGCTTGTCATCGCTGCCCTTCTGCTGGGCCGTCGTCGCGCTTCAGTGACCGACCGCGGCTGGCTCAGCGAAAGGCCTCCCGTGGCCGTCCCCACCGGCTGCGGCTTGGCGTCGGCGTAGCCCAAACCAAAGCATGATGAGTGCCAGGCCCGCCAGGGCCAGCGCTACCCCACCGCCCAGCACGGCCCACAACCAAGAGTTGCTGACCGCGCCGACGTCAACTTCGGTGTCCCCGACACGAAGCCGGGAGAAGTAAGCGTCCTCCGGACTGCCCCTGTCGACGCTGGCCCGGGAGTCGGCCCAGGCGATGTAGGCGGCGTCCTCGGTCGAGGCGATCCCGATTGGGCCACGGACGTCCTTGTTGTTGAAAGTCGCTCCTATCCCTCCGTCGATGAACGTCTCGGTGACCCGCAGGTTCGGCGCCCAGGTGGCACCTCCGTCGGTGGAAAAGGTGCTGTAGACGTCCCAGTAGCGCTCCCCCCGGAAGAAGCGGCCTAGCTGCGCTGGCCCGAACGGGTCGTTGCGGAAATCGTGCCAAGCCACGTCGATACGTCCGTCCGGGGCGACGCTGATCCCCGGTTCGAACTTGTCCGCCGGCTCACCTCCTCGGGTGATCTGCACCGGCTCACTCCACGTCGCGCCACCGTCCTGCGAGGTGATGAAGTAGATCTCCTGCGGGGCCGGCGGCGGCTCGCCCTCCGAAGCGTGCGCCCCTCCGGATCCGTAGACCACGTAGAGGTCACCGTCGCGGGGGTCCACCGCCGGCTGCGGGGCGCGCATGGTCTCGCCGCCCTCTTGGACGACGCTGGTCTCCCAGGTCCGCCCGTCGTCGGTCGACTTGTACATCAGCATCCGGGGGTTCGGTGGGGACTCGCCCTCCGGCAGTGCCGGGAGCGGCCCGAGGGATTCCTTGCTGAACGCGTAGAGCGTCCCGTCAGGAGCGATCACGAGCATAGGAGAGGAGGATCCGTAAACCTCATCGCCGCCGCTGACGACTAGATCGGTCGGCTCGCTCCACGTCTGTCCGCCGTCTTCGGAGACGGCCACATAGGGGCGGGTGGGAACGTCGCCGGAAAGGCCCTGCAGATCTGTCCCCCAGGCACTCCAGCGCCAGCCCAGAAACAGCCTGTCGGGGTCATTTGGATCGACTACGAGGCTGGGCGACTTGTTCCAGGTGTTCGCCTCTTCAGGCTCTCCCTCTCCCCCGAACTCGGCTGGATCCACGGTGATCCGCTCCGACTCCAGGACAGTGACGACTTCGTACGTCTCCCCGAGGTCATCGCTTCGGGCCACGAGCATGCTGATAGGCCCGTTGGGGTGACCGGTTTCTGGCGAGGAGCCGGGCATGGCGACGTACAAGGTGCCGTCGGGGGCGAAGGCCGGCGCCATCACCGGGAACAAGGGACGCTGGTGACAGAACGGCAGGTCACTGGGCATGAAGTTGGGGGCGGTGGCCGCCCACGACATGCCCCCGTCGCGCGAGACGCGGATCCCGCATCCGCCGTTGCGGGCGTCGCCCACCGCCATCACCACCGTCAGGGGATCGTCGGGGTGTACGGCGAGCGCGGGGATGTTGAACAGGCGCACGGGGCTTTCGTTGCCGGTGACCTGCCGCGGCGCCTCGACCACCACGTCGATGCCCTCCCTGCCCTGGGCCCGGTCCTGCGCGCCGGCGGAGGGCGGAGCCAGGAGCAGGACGCCCAGGGCGAGGGTCGCGGTCAGGACCTTTTGACGGTTCATTTTGGCTCCATGCTCGTCGCCTCCGGACTGTTGCCACCAGGCGCTGGTCGGGGTCAGTGAGGGCAGTGCGACAATCCATTCGTGGCGCGTCACTATTGATCGACGGCGTCCGAATTGAGTAAATGGATTCCAACGACAAATAAGACCGGTCTGTGGTGTCAGGGCAGAACTGTCGCCCCCAGGAGCAGATGGCCAAGAAGACAGTTTCCTGGAGACCGGCCGAGCGCTGTTCGCCGTAGGCCACGAGTCCAGAAAAGATCGGCTCGCCCTTCCGCAGTCAGTAGAAATGTGCGCCAGACGGCACGGTGCGACACTACGAGTGGCACGCGAATGCGCGCGTAACGTCAAGATGAGACCGGGCGTGTGATGGCAGAGCGACTCGACATCTCGCTTGCTGGGCGCATGACCCTCGCCGTCGATGGCCGAGCAAGCGTCGAGGTCACCCTCGGCAGCCGAGCCCGCGTAGCGTTTGCGTACCTCGTCATGGAGCGCTGGCGGCCGGTGGCGGCTGACGAACTCGCGCAGGCCGTATGGGGCGACGACCTGCCCACCACGTGGCGCGCTGCCCTTCGCGGCGTGATCGCCCGTGTCCGTGGGGTTCTGACCGGGGCGGGGCTCGATGCCTCGAAGGTGTTGACCTCCGGTGTCTCTGGCTACCAGGTGCGCCTGCCGCCAGGTTCGACAGTCGACGTCGAGCTGGCCGAGGCCGCCCTCCAGACCGCCGCGAAGGAGGTGCCGGTCGACCCGAAACGGGCATGTCATGAGGCCGGGCGGGCCGTGACGACATTGCGCGGCCAGTTCCTGCGCCCTGGTGACGGTGCGTGGGTCGAGCGGCGCCAGGCGCAGCAAAGTGAGCTCCACCTGCGAGCACTGGAAACTCTCGCCGAAGCGGCGAGCGCCAGCGGCGACCACGACACCGCGCTTTGGGCGGCGAAGGGGGCCGTCGCTCTCGAGCCGTTGCGGGAGTCCGCTCACCGACTCGTCATGGCGGCCCATGAGGCGGCCGACAACCGAGGCGCCGCCCTGCGAGCCTATGAGCGCTGCCGGCGCCTGCTTGCCGAGGAGCTGGGCGTTGACCCGGCGGCGCAGACGAAGGCGGTCTATTTGGGTCTGCTCGGCGAGAAGCCACCGGAGGTGGCGAATCAGCGAGACGGCCTGGCGGCCGGCAACCTACCCGTCCCCGTAACCCAGTTCATCGGGCGTGATCGCGACCGTGCCGAGGTCAAGAACCTCCTGCTCGCGACACGGCTGATCACCCTCACCGGCCCGGGAGGTCTGGGCAAGAGCCGGCTAGGTCTTGAAGTGGCGGGCGACGTCGGTCCTGACTACCCGGACGGCGTGTGGCTGGTGGAGCTGGCAGGCCTGACCACGCCGCACCTGCTTGCGGAGCAGGTGATGTCCGACCTCGAGGTGCCACCCGCTCGGGGCTACTCGGCGATGCAATCGCTTTCGGCCCACCTGGGCCGGCGGCGGTTGCTGCTGATTCTCGACAATTGCGAGCACCTCGTGTCGGCGTGCGCATCGCTGGTCGACCACCTGCTGAAGCGCTGCGCGGGCGTGGATGTCATGGTGACAAGCCGCGAGGCCCTGCGCATGGCAGGCGAAACCGTATGGATGGTTGCGCCGCTGTCGACCCCGACAGGTGACGACCCGCCCTGTCTCGGGTCACTCCTGCGCTACGACGCCGTCGCACTGTTCATGGATCGGGCTCGCGCGGCGGCGCCTGAGCTCGACCTCGACCCCGCCGCCGACGCTGTGGCCGCCATCTGTCGGCGCCTCGAGGGCATCCCGCTGGCCATCGAGCTGGCTGCCGCTCGGGTCCGGTCGATGGCCGTTGCCGACATCGCCGCCCGGCTCAGTGACCCGTTGCGACTCCTGGACGCCGGGCCCCGCAATGCGCCTGCTCGGCAGCAGACCCTGCGAGCGACCTTGGACTGGAGCTACGAGGCGCTGTCGGACAAGGAGCGGCGGCTGTTCGCCCGCGTGTCGGTCTTCGCCGCGGATTTCACGGTCGAGGCCGCTGACGCAGTATGGTCCGACGGCCCAGACGCCGCCCTCGACACCCTCTCCCACCTGGTGGACAAGTCGGTGGTACTCGCGCACCGATCCGGGCCCACAACGCGGTACCGGCTCTTGGAGATGATGCGGCAGTACGGCTACGAAGTGCTCACCAACACAGGCTTCGAGTTGGAAGCTCGTCAAGGGCAATTGCGTTGGGCAGCGACACTCGCCGAGGCCGCTGAGGCTGGTCTTGACAGCCCTGACCAGCCGTCTTGGTTGCAGCTGCTCGACGCCGAGCACAACAACCTTCGGGGGGTCCTTGACTGGGCCGCTGCCCGTCCCGAGGAGCTGTGCGGGCCCCGCACCGGCGCCGCGCTATGGCGCTACTGGGAGATCCGCGGATACCTGCATGAAGGGCGATCACGCCTCGAGGCGTTGATGGGCCCCACCACGTCCGCCGCCCTTCGGGCAAAGCTCTGCAACTCAGCCGGCATCCTTGCTCAGAATCAGGGTGACCAGGCTGCCGCCCGCGCCTTTTATCAACAGGCGCTCGAGCTTCGCCGTTCGTTGAACGATGACCTGGGAGTAGTTGCCGCTCTGAACGGGCTCGGCAACGTGGCGGTCAGCGAGGACGACTTGTTCTGTGCCCAGGACATCTTCAGACAGAACCTCGCAGCAAGTCGAGAACTCGGCGACCCGCGCGTGATCGCCGCTTCACTCATGAATCTGGGTGTCGTTGTCCAGCTGCTCTTCGTCGCCGGGCGGACTGAGCTGCCCGCCGGAGCTGCCGAGGCGGAAGCGTTGTACTTGGAGAGCCTTCGCCGGTACCGGGATCTCGGCGACAAACGCGGCGTCGCCCAGTCGCTCGAGAATCTCGGGGCGGTAGCGCCGTACCGATGCGAAGAAGCGAGTGCGCAGGCATATCTCGAAGAGAGTTTGGCGGTTCGGCGCGCGCTTCGCGACACGAGCGGCATCGCGTCGTCAGCCCGGTTCCTCGGTCACCTCGCACTGAGAAGCGGCGACTATCGCGCCGCGCGATCGCTGCACGAAGAGTGTCTGGCGATCGACGTCGATCTAGGTCATCACGTCCTGGTCGTCTCCGACCTCGCCTCCCTGGCCGAGGGCGCGCATGGAGAGGGCGACGAAGCCGAGGCTCAACGGCTGCTCGCCAGAGCACTGGCCGCGTCAAACGACATCGGCAGCGGCGAAAAAGCCGAAGGGGTGCGAACCAGGTTGGCGCAGATCAGGTCGGGATTCAGCTCGAGCACTACAGGTGTCGGGTAACCCCTCCGACCCGTGCACCGCGGCGCGGACGGCGGCGTCGGCCGCAGCCGCTGCTCCACTGCGAAGGACGCCCGTCGTCGCGGGCGGGCTGGGCACCGTCGTGGCCGGGCCGGCCCGACACAACCTTGCTGGTCTTTGTTGCGGGGTCGGCGTGGTGTCATACCAGACATGACGAGGGCGGGTGGTCCGGCGCGTGCACGGACTGTGCTCCGTTGGCCGGTGGGCATTGCGGTGGTCGGCTGGCGCTACCTGTGGCGCACCACTCCGCTGCACCGCAGTGAGGAGCAGGGCGACACGACGGACCTGCCGTCAGGCTGGGACGACAGCGGCTCAGACGGCCGGCGCCAGCGGATCGGGGCGGGCGTCGGGCCGCTGCTGCACCGCAGCTTTGCCGTCCGGATCGTCGGCAGTCCCAGAAGTCCGTCCGAGCTGATCGACCTCGTGACCGCCAACCTCAACCGCGCCTCGCCCGAGATGGCGGAGTTCCGCAAGACCCGCGGCGAGGACGGTCCGCTGCACCAGGACGACGAGTTCGTGGTGCGGATGCCGGGGCCGTGGGACGGCCCGGTGCGGGTGGAGCGTCGGGACGCCGAGTCGTTCCTGCTGGCGACCCTGGACGGTCACCTCGAGGCGGGCCTGATCGAGTTCCGGGTCTCACCTGACGGGGACGACCTGCGCTTTTCGATCGAGTCCTGGGCGCGGGCCGGTGACCGCCTGTCCCACCTGCTCTACAACCGGCTGCGTCTCGCCAAGGAGGTCCAACTGAACATGTGGACGCACTTCTGCGTCCAGACGGCGGCCCTGGCCGGCGGGCGCTTGCGCGGTGGGGTCACCATCCGCACCCGCAGGCTCGACTGGCCGCCCGCGGACAGCCCCGACCGGTCGGGCCCCGTGTCTGCGGAGTCGCCGTAAACTTTTGGACGTGCCCCGCTCCCGCGCTGCCCTGGCCCTGCTCGTCGCCTTGCCGGCCCTGCTCATCGCCGCGTTGGGCCTGGCCCATCCGGTCTTCCTCACACCCGAGACCGCCGAGCGCTGGCGGCTGGCCCACCTGGCGCTGCTGCCCGTCTTCCCGCTGGTCGCCGGCTCGGTCTGGGTGCTCCTTCGGGGGGAGGGCGGCCCGGCCGCCTGGGCGGCAAGGGTGCTCGCACTGGCGTACGCCGTGCTCTACGGGGCGCTCGACTCCATCGCTGGCATCGGCGCGCCCAACCAGGTGATCCGCACGTCCGAGCGCGGCGAACCGCGGGCGCCCATCGAAGATCTCTTCCAGATCGGTGACCAGCTCGGCAAGCTCGGGGTCTACGCGCTCGCCGCGGCCGCGGCGCTCACCGCGGTCGTGCTGTTCCTGCGGACCCGGAGTCCGATCGCCGTGGTCGGTGGCGCGATCGTCGTCGTGGCCTGCTACCCGTTCCTGCGCTATCACGTGTTCCCGCTCCGCGGGGTGCTGGCCATGGTCGCCATCGGCGTCGGGCTCGCCCTGCTGGAGCTGGCGCGGCGCCCTACTGCCGAACGAGGTTGAACAGCTCTCCGGGGCCGTAGGTCAGACAGATGCCGCCGGCCGTCGCGGACACGAGCATCGTGATGACGACGATCGCCGCGCCGCGACGCCAACCGGTCTGCCGGCCCGGCATGGCGCTCGGCAGGTAGGCGAGCGGCAGCATCGAGGTGCGCCCCGCCGTCAGCTCCGCCCAGTGCGGGTCCAGCTCTGCGTCGGCCGGGACCGCGGGGACATCGTCGTACTC
>JALZIL010000247.1 GCA_030860305.1 Actinomycetota bacterium | reverse complement strand
CATTCCCGGCTACGGCGGATGCTCAACCGGTCCTTCACGCCGCGGGCCATCGAATCGCTGGAAGGACGCATCGCCGAGCACGCGCGGTTGATCGTCGACCGCATGCTGAGCGGCCCGCCCGTATGCGACTTCGCCAAGGACGTGGCCGCCGATCTGCCGCTGCTTGCGCTGGCCGACGTCCTCGGTGTCCCGACCGAGGACCGCTGGCTGTTGTTCGACTGGTCGAATCGGGTGATCGGGTTTCTCGATCCCGACTACGCAGTCTCGGCGGACTTCGACGCCACGACCGGCACGCCTCTTGCGCGCGAGGCCGTTTCCGTACGTCCGGAACCGGACGACTCCGGCCGGATGCCGGACCCGCGCAGCCGCGCCGGGATGCCGGACCTCTACCGGTACGCGCATCTGCTCGGTGCCGCGAAGCGGGTCGACCCCGGCACCGATGTGATGTCGATCCTGCTGGCCCAGCTGGACGAGGAGGGCGGGCAAGGCGGCCAGATCACGGTCGAGGAGTTCGAGAACATGTTCTGGCTGTTCGCGGTGGCCGGTAACGAGACGCTGCGAAATGGGCTGCCGGGCGGCATGATTGCGCTGCTCGAGCATCCCAATGCTCAGCGTGCGCTGCGCGCCGACCCGAGCCGCTTCACGACGGCCGTTGACGAGATGTTGCGCTGGTGGACACCGGTGATGGTGTTCCGCCGTACGGCGACCTGTGACGTTCTGCTCGGTGACACTGCGGTGAAAGCGGGGGACAAGGTGGTCGTCTCGTTCACTGCGGCCAACCGCGATCCCGACGTCTTTTCTACTCCCGAGGTCTTCGACATCGACCGCACGCCGAACACCCATCTGGCCTTCGGCCACGGACCGCACTTCTGTCTCGGGGCTCACCTGGCCCGTACCCAGATGCGGGCCCTGTTCAGTGAACTGCTGGGACGTACCAGCTGGATCGAGGCGATTGCAGGTCCGTCGTACCTGAGATCCAACTTCCAGCGCGGAGTGAAGCGTCTGCCGATCCGCTGGACCGCCTGACGTCCGCCGCCGCGAGTGGAGGACTTCGAACGTCTCTCGGCGGCATTCTTCGACGAGCTGGCGCGCAAGTTTCTCTAGACCTGTAACTCATTGCGGCCCGGCTGCTGACGCGGATAGCGTCGATGGTCCCCGAGGAGGAATGGGCGTTTTGGGCATGCAGTCAGATCCATCGGCCTCCCAGTTCGGTCCCGAACCGCGCGACGAGGACCCGTCGCTGGAAAGCGACCAGTCGCTGGTGATCCCGGTGCCGGCTATGGAGCCGGACGTCGAAGTGTGGCCGGACCTCGAAGCGTTTCCCACGGACGGCCGAGATCGGCGGCCCGGACGACGAAGCTCCCGCACGGCCCGGCAGAACCCCGGAAGCCAGACGTATTCGCTGAGAACGACGCTCCGCTTCACGTTCATCACCAAGAAATTCGGTCGGACCAGCCCGCCCATCGACATGTTCCCGATGGAGGACTCGTGGCCGGTATACGGGCTGAACGTCCTGCAAGCCACTCCGAAGTCGGGTCACTACGGTCCCGGTGCCGCTTTCGCGGCTCGAGCGAACAACGTCTACCTGCCCTTCAGCGGAGCTCACCTGATCGACGCGACAGGCGAGCCCAGGGACAATCCGCTTCAACAATTCTCGGTGTGGGCGATCGGCGGGTTCGACGGAGGACAGCAGTTTGCGACGGCTGCCAAATCCGCAATCAGGGGCGGTTCCTGATCGTCCTAGGTGTTGTCGCCCGCGTCATACGTGCACAACGGATCGTCAAGTACTCCCGACACGGGCCGTCTCGGAGCCTGTCCCAGGTCAGCGGGTCAAGAGTCCGCTGGGATGGGTGGACCGACGACTTGCAGTCCGTACCGGGGGCTGATCTCGCTCCAGCGCGGAATCTCTTCGTCGATCGAAAAGCCGTCCGCCCCAGGCAGCCGGCGCTCTTGGGCCGGCATGCCTACCTCGTCGTACAGATCCATCAGCCCGGCCGGCGAGTCGAAGCTCAGGAAACGCACCGGCGTGGTTCCGGTGATGCGGAAGGCGTGCGGCACGCCGGGTGGGAGGTAGATGAATGACCCGGCAGCCAGGTAGTGATATTCGTCCCCGGCTAGGTAGACCATCGTCCCCTCGAGGACGTAGAAGGCTTCGGCCTCGCGGGTGTGAACGTGCAGAGGTGGTGCGATCCCCGGGGGCTGGGTAGCCAGAGTCAGGTCGAAGGCCCCAGCGGTATCCCGCCCCGAGGCGAGTCGTTCGAACAACGACCCCATGGCCCAAGTGGCCGGCCCTTCTCCGGGACCTCGTACGACCACGCCGTTCGTTCGTTGGGCCTGCACGACTCCTCCTTGATTGAGATTCCAAATCATCCGAATTGCCTTCGGATCAATGACGATAAGATAGGACGCATGCCCGACTCCGTCAAGAGCCGCACGTACCGCTCGCCCCTGCGTGACGA
This sequence comes from Actinomycetota bacterium, assembly GCA_030860305.1. Next base: position 512 of record JALZIL010000247.1, on the reverse strand, counting down.
ACAGGCCCGGCAGACCCGCTCGGGCATCCTGGTGGCCGCACGCCGGCTGTACACGAAGCAGGGGTACGCCGCGACCACCGTCGCTCAGATCGCCGCCGAGGCTGGTGTCGCGGTTGACACGGTGTACGCCGCGGTTGGCGCGAAGTCGGTGATCTTCCGCCTCCTGTTGGAGACCGCGTTTTCGGGTACGGACGATGTGATGCCTGCCGAGGAACGCGATTATGTGCAGCGCATGAAGGCCCAGACCCGAGCGCGGGAAAAGCTCGAGACATACGCGACCGCGGTACGCGCCATTGCCGAGCGGCTGGGTCCACTGCACCTCGTGCTGCGCGATGCGGCGGCCCAGGCTCCGGAGCTCGCACGGATGCGCGACGAGATCGCCTCTCGTCGAGCGAAGAACATGCGCCTGCTCGCCCAGGACCTCATCGCCACCGGGGATCTGCGGCCAGACTTGGATGTCGGAGAGATCGCCGACGTCGTCTGGACCATGAACTCCGCCGAGTTCTACTACC
>JALZIL010000220.1 GCA_030860305.1 Actinomycetota bacterium | reverse complement strand
CGACAGGTGTACGCCCAACGTCCGGCCGTCGGGGAGGGCGAGACTGAGCAGGTCACCGTGGGTGCTCCGCAGTCGTCCGCCGACCAGCTCGGCGGCCCGCTGAGCGGCCGCCACGACCGCGGCGCGTTGCGGGTCGGCCGGCGGGGGCGGCGCGGCTTCCTGGCTACCTTCGGTGGTGCCCGTGCTCGCGGGCGCGCCGTTGGTCGGCCCCCCGTTGGTTGGCCCGCCGTTGGTTGGCCCGCCGTTGGTCGGCCCGCCGTTGGTCGGCCCCCCGTTGGTCGGCCCCCCGTTTCCGGATTCCCGTGCCGGTCCGCCGAAGAGGTTGGCCAAGGCCTGGCTTCGACGTGCCGCCTGCTCATCCTCGACAAGGGCCACCGCCGTCTGGACCCTGGCCAGTTCGGCTTGCGCATTCGCCAGGTCCTGCTGGAGCGGAGCCAGGCGGGCTGACCGGGCGGCAGCGAACAGCTGCTCGGCTTGCGCCCCCATGGCGATCTCCTGCGCCGCCAACAGTTCCGGATTTCGACTACCGACCAGCCGTTCGCCGAACACCCCCATGCCGGAGGCCGCCGCGGTGGCAGCGGTGAGCATCGCCCCGGCGCCAACTCCGAGGTACTCCACGGGGACCTGGGACAGCATCGGCGGGTTGAAGAGTTCGGCGAAGGACAGTCCTCCGATGCCCATGCCGACTCCGATAGCGACGCCGGTCGTCGCAGCCGGAACGGCGACCAGCGATCCTGCGTATTCCCTGAGTAGCGGTTGTGCCTTCACGGAGGTGTAAGACGGCCGGGTGCCGGATGTGTCCACTGTCTCGTCGGCTATCGCAGCGGCCTCGGCGTGAATGGCCTCGGCGGCAGCTCGGTCGGCCTCGGATGAGCTGAGCAGATCCGGTCCGGGCGTGCTGTCCGCGTTCTCAGCAGCGCCGTCTTTGGCGGAGGCGGAGGCGGTCCCCGGATCGATCGAGCTGGGCGCGTTAGCGCGGGCGCTCGGCGCAGCGGCCCCGGAGGGCGAGTCGCCGCGAAGTGTCTGGGAATAGATGACATGCGCCGGCAAAGAGGTGGGCCGAAATCCAGCGCCACGCTCGACGTGGGCCACCGCCGCGTCGAATCGAGCGCGCCGGGCCTCGAGCGCCCGGTCCGCGGCATCAGCGCGTCGTTTCCCCTCCTGGGCAGCACTGGCCACGGCGCCGCGGTATGCCTCTTCCCGAGCCACCGTGGCCTGGGACGGAATTGTCTCGCCGATCTCGAGCTCGAGCTGGCGTTTTTCGATCGAGCGGCTGACCTGCCACTCTCCGAGCCCGCTGGCCGAACCGATGACCAGCGGGCTGGTAAAGCCGATCAGCGCCCGGAGCAGGGCACCCTCGCTGAGACCGCTGAGCCCCAGGATGGCCAGCGGTGTGAGCAAGGCAGGAACCGCCATGGGTCCGACCCACCTACGCTGATGGGCCCAGAAGCTGGGGGTCACGGCGGGGAGCGGATCGCGCGCCTGCATAGCAGCGAGCAGCTCCGGATCCAGCGCCACCCGGCGAGCGGGACTGCCGAGCGAGCCCGGATCTATGTCAGGGCTGTTCGGCAGGTCGAGACCCGCCGCACGTACGGCAGCGTGGTATTCGGCCAACAGATTGCGTTGTGACCGCCCGCCGGCCTGCTCGAGGGACAGCAGCAGCCGGGTGATGTCTTCGATGCGGCCATGGTCGGCTGCGGTAAAGAGGTCGGGGTCAATCGGCCCCTGCGTGGCGCCGGGAACGAGCTGATCCGGACTGGCTGGGGATCCCTCGAGTTCGGCGAGGATCTGATCCAGCGCGGTCAGGGTGGCCCGCTCGGTCGTGAGATCGATCGCTCGATCGGAGATCTCCAAGACGTACGGACCGGTGCCGTCGGGGCGTCGTACGCGGGCAACCAGCGAGTCCTCACGTAGCGTGCTGGCCGGGACGGCGGTCACCCGCACCGCAATTGGCTCGGGCTGGTTGTCATAGCGCAGTTCCACGACGCCGTCGCCGATGTGCTTGGAGACGACCCCGTCCCGCGGTCCCAGGTCGGCCAGCGTGGCCAGCGCCGCGCGCTCGGCGCGGGTGGGATCCGGACGAGGACGCCCTTCGGAATCGAACGCGGAATCGGGGATCGCCGAGATGTCGATCGTCGCGGCTCGGTCGGTGATGTCTGAATCTCGGTCCCGGCTGGCAGCCTCGGGCGCGGTGGGGGCGGGAGGCAGCGCTGCCACTCGCCGGCCCGCGGGATCGGCGGCGTCGTCGATGAGGGCTTGCTCCGCGGTGGTCAGCCAATCGGCCAAAGCCTGGCGGTGCGCAGCGCGAGCATCCAACGCAGCCTGCTGATCGCGCAGCGGGTGGAGCAGGTGCTCGATCCGAGCTCGGGCCATCGCCTCGTGGCGACGCAGCTTGGTATTCTCCTGGGCGTCCTCGCCGGCAGCCCAGTTCAGAGCAAGGCGACGATAACTCCGGCCGAGGTTCACCACCGCTGCTGCGGCACCGATGGCCAGCCCGATCGGCAAGATCGGCGAGGCGACCATCCCCAAGGACGCAATCGAGAAGAAGTAAGCCACCCCACCGATACCAACCCCGGCCAACGGGCCCAGCGTGGTCCGCATGACCCACGACAGGCGGCCGGGGAGCATGTCCGAGGCCGAGAATCTGTCGCCGGCGCGCGGCTCGAGCGCTGCCTTGGCAGCTTCCCTCAGTGCCTGATCGGAATCCGAGGACGCCGTTCCCACACCGCGTCGGGACTGCTCGGCCGACCTCGCCTCGGCGGGGCGGGGAGGGCTGTGACGGCCTACCGGCCCGGTGTCCTGCTGCTGGACGGCGCGGGAAAAGCTCCGCTGACGGCCCTGGGCGTCGGGCAGCCGGCCCTCGAGTTCGGCGGTGGCACGGCGGGTGCGGGTGGCTTGGTCGGCGAGATCGGCGGCTTCAGTGTCCATCAGTTGCCGCATGGGCGGTGCGAGGGGGACCGTCGCCCAGACCAGTCGCACCTTGCTGTCCATGCGGACCAGATGTGTCCGGTCGACCATGCTGCTGACCACCGAGCTGGCCAATCCCGCGCTGGCTGTGACGACGGCGTAGGTGAGCATGACCGCCGGCGCCCCTGCCAGTGCGGCGAGGGCGAGGACGGCGCCAGGCAGGACTCCGGACACCGTGCCGGAAATCAGACCTCTGGCCAGATACCTCCAGCTCTCGGCGACCGCTGAGGGAAGCGATCCCACCTGCGACAGGGAATTGAGCCGAACCACATGCACCTGATCGTCCACGGACAGCGCGGCCAGGCGTCTTTCGAAGCTCGCGGAACGGCCGTCGAAGCCGCTGGTAGTTGCTGCGCCCGACCGCAGACCCAACTCGGTCAGCAAAGCGGCACCATCCTGAGCCGCTCGCCAGCGGGTCAGCGGATTGCTCGAGTCCAGCAGGCCCGAAAGATGGCGAAGCTCGGCGATCCGGCCGTGGTCGTGTGCGGACAGATCGCTGGCTTTCATCGGCTGGTCGACCGGCAAGGCCGTGTCGCTGAGCAGCGCTTGATCGGTGAGCAGGTCGGCGCGGTTGCCGAGCCCGTCGAGGATGGCCGCCGCCTCGGCGATCTCGTGCACCAGAGCCCTGGGTACGGCGCGCGAGATCGCCCGGTCCGAGATGGTGATGTCGAGCCGGCCGGTGGTCGGGCCGATGGTGCTCTGGGCGACGTCGGAACTGGGCAGCCCTTGGTCGGTCAGCGTCTTTCCGGCCGCGGCGCTGCCCTGGAACCACCGCCCACCGGCGGTGCGTACGTCGTACGTACCGTCCGATCTGGGAATTATCTCGGCGACGCCCGCGGCCTCGGCCAGGTGGCGCATGGTCTTGGCGATCCGGCGGTTGACCAGCCGCGGGTGGGCGAACCAGTTCTGCTGGCCGTAGAAGGCTGAGCCGGGGACCTCCGAGGCGGTGATTCGCTTGCCGCCGGGTCCGTCCTCGCTGGGACCGTTGTCGCTGGGACCGTCGTCATCCGTGCCTCGGTCAACATCCGGCTGCGCGGGCGGGTCCCTCGGATCGGTTGTTCTGTCGACTACCGGATCGGTGCTGAAACTCAACTCAAGTAGCTGTTCGAGCAGCGATCGCACGCGAGTTGCCGGGGCACCCGGGGAGACGAGCAACTGGACATTGCCGGCGGCGTCGATACCGATCCTGGCTGGACTGTCCATGTCGGGGTTGCCGATGGCCACATCGAAGGTGATGGTCCGACCGTCAACGGTCAGCCGCATGGGACCGCCGTCATTCGCGACCACGTGGACGCCGCTGCTCTTCGCCCAATCCGCGACGAGACTCCGCATGGCTGGGACCGCATCGAGACCCAGCTCGGGATCCGCGTTATGCCCCGGAATCGTGCTAGCAACCGGATGTACGTCGTGGTCGAGCGCCTTCTCGACCAGGCCGTCGACCAATGGTGCCAACTCGGCCGTGGAGACCGCATCCGAGACAAAGACGATCAGCCTCAGTGGCCCGCGTTCGAGGTCAACCCGCGCGACCGCATGACTGGTCTGGGTGGAATCGGCGGTCCGTACTTCCACGAACACCAACTGCCCGTTGCGGGTCAGGCCCGGCTTGTCGCCGACGTTGATCCAGCTGGCTCCGTGCGTGGTCGCTGCCGTCTCGACGAGCGCCCAACCCGCCGCGACCTCCGGTGACCTGGACTCAGCTTCGGTCGCCGTTGTGATCGCCTGCTCGATCAAGGGGGCAAGAGAGCTGAGTGGGACGCCGGCAGAGTGGACCACGCTCACGCCGCCGAGATCGTCGATCCCGACCCGGCTGACAGCTGGCCCGGATGACGGAGGCTGCAGTCGCACTCCGACGACGAACCTGCGGTTACCGATGTCTACTTGGATCCCCTCGACGATCCGCTTGGTCGTCGCGCCCCGCCCCTGGGCGTTCTGTGCCACCAACCTCTGAACGGCGTTCTTCTCCGCTACGCCATTCCAAGGCTTGCCCTGTTCTGTGCGGGGGCTCCCATCCGGGGTTGGTGCTGCGAGTGCGATCTCGACAGCCCGGCCGATCAAGGCCTCGAGGCCTGTTGTCGCGCCGGGGGACACAGTCACCTGTACGCCGCCGGCCTCGTCGATCCCGACCCGGCTTTGGGCTTGCCCGGGGAAATTCGGCTGCTCCGCCTCGGGTCCGATGCTGATCAAGAACCTGCCGGAGCCGTGCACCACCTCGATCAAGCCGTCGGCGATCACATTGGGGTGAGCGCCGCCATCTCGTACCGCTTGTTCGGCCATCTGCCGAGCCTGGAGCTGAGCATCGGCCAATGCGGCGTCCTGGTCTGCGCCATGGTCTGTCGCCCTGGCAAACTCCGGGTCCTGGTCGAGTTGAAGCGCGACCGGGATGGTCTGGTCGAGAAGTGCGGCAAGGTCCTCCAGCACGGCACCAGGTGAGACCACGACGCGGACGTCGCCGAAGCTGTCGATCCACACGCGGCTCAGCGAGCGCCCCGGCAGTCGGTGCCGCCCAGCTTCGGGGGCGAGGTCCACGAAGAAGGTGCGGTTGCCGCGGCCTACCCGGATCTGGCCATCGGTCGATCCAACTGCGGCGCCGTACTTCTCGGCGATCTGTTGCACCAGCCTACGGGCGCCGTCGAGTTCGATCGTTGGCTTGGGAGAGGAATCCGGGGGACTCGGGGGCTCGCGATCCGCAACATGATCAAGAGCGGCTTCCACCGCATGGTTGATCTCGCGGCTCAGGTTCTCCCGTACGCTCCCGCGGCCGACGTCGACTCGGACATCACCGTGCTCTCCCAGCCAGACTCGGCCGGAGTCACGACGCAGCAGTGCCGCTGGCTGCCCCGCTCGCGGGCGAACGTCGATGGTGAATCGGCGTGGCCCGTGCATGACGAGAACGCGCTGGGTGCCGATTCGTACAGTCGTGGCACCTCGACGTTGCGCGGCGCGCTCGGCCAACCGGCGAGCGATGTCGAGTTCGACATCTGGGTACCGGCTGGGTGCGGACGCCGTGCTCTCATCCGCCTCCAGCGCCACCCGGACGGCATGCTCAAGAGCGAACAGATCCTTGGTGGCACCGCGGGAGACGGCCACACGTACGCCGCCGAAGCCGTCCGACCATGCCCTGACGACGGCTTGACCGGGGAGCCGGGGTGGGCCTGTTTCGGGCCGTACGTCGACCAAGAATTGTCGGGTCTCGGTGACCACCAGGAGCTGATGCTCGACCGATGTTTCCTCGGTCGTCGCGCCGGCCGTCGCCGCGACCTGCTCCACCCTGGACAGGGCAAGCCCGACTTCGTACTCCAAGTTGGCGGTCGGGGTCGGCGCGCTGCCGAGGTCCGCGTCCTGCACATGATCGAGTGCGACCGGCAAGGTCTGGGCGATGATCGCGGCCAGGTCTGGGGTGCCGGCCGCAGGTGTCACGCTGACCCGTAGGTCGCCGGAGGCGTTGACCCAGGAGCGGCTTGGACCCTGACTCGAAGGCTGTGCCGGGAAGTCGGTGGGCCGGATGTCGACGATCACTCGGCGGGAACCCTCGGTCACCAGTGTGCGGTGGTCATCGATCCGGGCGGTAGCC
>JALZIL010000219.1 GCA_030860305.1 Actinomycetota bacterium | reverse complement strand
CGGTCGGCTGCTGGTCGTCGGGCCGGCCAATGACGTCCGCGAGGAGATCCTCCGGCTTGCCGCCACCGCCGGAATCCAGGCCCGCGCGATCGAGGCAGCCGAGCTCACCAACGCGATCTGGTCCGGTGCGAGTCTGGTCGTAGTCGACGCCGACTCTGCCGATCAGGTTTGCTCGGCTGCGCTGACCCGGCGGCCCGGACTGGTGATCGTGACAACCAGCCGTCCCAGCGCCGATGTCTGGTCAGCGGCGGTATCCATCGGCGTCGAGCAGGTACTCGAGCTCCCGGCCGGGCAGGCGTGGCTAGTCGACCGGCTTACCGATGCCGCGGGCAGAACCGGCCCGCTGGGAGTGCTGGTAGCGGTCATCGGGGGCTGCGGCGGCGCGGGAGCGAGCACACTGGCGGCTGCGCTGGCGACCAGCGCTGCTCGCTCAGGGCACCGGCCCGTACTGCTCGGTACCGATCCGTGGGACGGCGGAATCGACATCGCCCTGGGTGCCGAGGACGTATCCGGACCGCGCTGGCCCGATCTCGCGGCGGTCTCCGGTCGGCTTTCGACGGCAGCGATCCTTGACGGCTTGCCGCAGGCGCATGGCGTGCGCTTCCTGAGTTCGGCACGCAGTCATGCGGCGCGGATCCCGCTTCCCGCGCTAGCTGCCGTGGTCACCGCCGCACGGCGTACGGGTGGTCCAGTCATCGTTGATCTGCCGCGGGATGACGGAGAGGCGCCGCGGTGGCTCGGTGGGATCATCGATCTCGGCTTGGTGGTGTGCTCGGCTACCGTGTCCGGTGCCCTGGCGACCAGGGCGTTGGTCGCCGGATTGGGCTGGCAGGCACCGGCTTGCGGCGTCGCGGTCCGGGTAGGGCTCGGCCTCGATATCGACGATCATGTACTCAGCAGCACCGTCGGTCTCCCCGTCCTGGTTCGGCTGCGTGAGGACACCCGGCTGACCAGGCAGCGAAAACGAGGTGAGCCGCCAGCACCTCGACGCCGGAGTCACCTTGCCAAGTCGTGTGCCCAGTTGTGGCAGCTGGCCACCGATCGTCGGGACGCTGCGGGGTGAATGTCGAGATGATCGTGGATCGGGTCCGTACCCGGTTGGCGGTTCTGGACGAGCCGGCCGGACGAGCCCGGGTCGCTGAGCTCGTCCGGTCCGAAGCCGGCGCCCTCGTCGACGACGCGGATCTGCTTTCGCTGATCCGCTCGGCCGAGGACGAGCTCGTCGGCGCGGGTCCGCTCGAACCCCTGCTGCGCCGGCCGGGAGTGACCGACGTTCTCGTCAACGCCCCGGACCAGGTGTGGGCGGATACGCCGGCCGGCCTCATACGTACGGAGGTCCTGTTCGCAGATGCCGCGGCAGTGCGCCGGCTGGCCCAGCGGCTTGCCGCGATGGCCGGTCGCCGGCTCGACGACGCGACGCCATGGGTGGATGCGACTTTGCCGGACGGGACTCGGCTGCACGCCGTCCTACCGCCGATCGCTGCCGGTTGCGCGAGCATCTGCCTACGCGTACTCGGCCGTCGCCGGTTCTCCTTCGCCGAACTGGTCGACGGCGGCACGATCCCGCCTCCGGCGGCTACCCGCCTCGAGGCCATGATCGCTGATCGCCGGTCCTTCCTCGTCACCGGCGGAACGGGGTCGGGCAAGACGACGTTGTTGGGAGCTCTGCTCTCCCTCGTGCCTCCGCATGAGCGGCTGGTCCTCGTGGAGGACGCACCGGAGCTGTCTCCCAGCCATCCGCACGTGGTGCGCTTGTTGGCGCGTCCGGCCAACGTCGAGGCCGCGGGTGCGGTGACCCTTCGCGATCTGGTCCGCCAGGCCCTGCGGATGCGACCCGATCGGGTCGTGGTCGGAGAGGTACGCGGAGCGGAGGTCGCCGATCTGTTGTGCGCCCTGAACACCGGTCACGAGGGTGGCTGCGGGACCGTACACGCCAACTCACCGGCCGAGGTGCCCGCTCGCCTCGAAGCGCTGGCCGCCATGGGTGGCCTGAACCGGGCCGGTGTACACAGCCAGATGGCGGCCGGACTGGATGCGATCGTGCACGTGGTCAGAACACGTCAGGGCAGGGTCGTCAGTCAGCTGGCCGAGTTCGAGCGCGGCGGGGAGGTCCCCCGAGTCCGCCCGGTGTGGTCGCGGTGAACCAGGCGTACGCGCTGGCGCTCTTGGCCGCGACACTGTGCTTCTGGCCCGGCACGTTCGCGGTGATCCGACTGACCCGCGCGGTTGATCTGGACGGTCGCGACGCGACC
>JALZIL010000215.1 GCA_030860305.1 Actinomycetota bacterium | reverse complement strand
GAGTAGATGTTGATCACGTTGGCCGAGATTCCGCCGACCACGATGCACAGCAGCGTCACGCCGACCAGGGCACCGGGCAGGGTGTCGGTGAACGCGACGGTCGGGTTGGCATCGAGCCCGCCCCCGGAGATCGTCACCGAGGCGGCTCCGACTATCGAGAGTCCAGCGACGGCCACGAATACTCCCAGCCCGGCAAAGATCCCGGCCGAGCGGCCACTTCCCGGTTTCAGGTAGCGGGTGAAGTCGGTCGCGTACGGGTTCCAGCCGGCGGTGTACCCGAAGCAGGTTCCGACGGCGAGCAGGAAGCCGCCGATCCCGCCCCCTCCTGGGGCGGCCGACGGGGAGGCCTTGGTCAGGATGATCACCGATACGACCAAGAAGACGATCGCCAGTAGCGGCAGTACGTAGCGCTCCCACGCTGAGATCAGGTTGTGCCCGAAGAAGCCGATCACGACCATGACCAGCACGACGATCACCAGGCTGACGACGGCAGGCAGATCGGTCAGCGCGGTGAGCGCCAGGGCAGCGCTCACGGCGTTGACTGCGAACCAGCCAACGCCCGCGGTGATGACATTGAGGCCCGCTGGTAGCAGGTTGCCCAGGAAGCCGAACGGCACCCGGCTCAGGATCATCTGCGGCACGCCGAAACCCGGTCCGCGGGCGGACAGGACACCGTGACTGAGCGCCCCCAGGCCGGTGCCGACGACGATCGCGAGCACGGCCTGCCAGAACGTGAGGCCGAAGGCGGCAACGGCCAGTACGCCCAGAAAGATGGTGGCGAACTCCAGGTTCGGCGACATCCAGGTCCAGAGCAGGTGGATCGGGCTGCCGTGCCGATCGCTGAGCGGGATGAATTCCGCGCCCCCCGGCTCGACCCGCACGACGCGGTCTCCGTACTCGCCCTCCCGCACCTCGGCGGCGACCTCCACCGGGGTTTCGGAAGCGGAATGCTTGTGCGGATCGAGTGTGGTCACGGGCGGGGCCCTTCTCGCTGCGCTGCTTGCTCAGAAGTCTGAACGTGGCGACGGTAGACCCAGCTAGGCACCGAGGGAATGACCGCTGCGTTTCGGTCGCGTGACAGTTCGACGGGACGAACTCCGGATCAGGGCCGTTACCCCCACCACGGTGAACCACAATGCCATGAGCACCCCGCCGATGGGGAACAGGACGGCCAGCGCCTCGATGCCGGCCAGCCCGACCAAGGCCGGGGCCACCCCGAAGGTGATCGCGCCGATCGCCCCGATGATGCCGACCACCGGGTGGGTCAACTCACGCCGGCTGAGCACGGCGAGCGCCGCGACGGCGAAGCTGAACAGTGGGTAGACGACCAGGCTCAACGCCATGTGGGTGCTGAGGATAGGGGTCGCGTTCCCGGCCAACGCGGCGTCCTCGTCGAGGAACGCACCCAGATGAAGGACGCTCTCGACGGCGAACAGTACGGCGCCGACGGCGGCCACCCAGGCCGCCTTCCGAGCACCCGGAGACAATGGCATCGGGCTGCGGGCAAGCCCGAACAGGCCGATCAGATATCCGATCGCGCCGGCCAGGATCAGGGCGTGGGACGGGATCCAGGTGGCTGCACCGATGAACTCGGCGGTCGCCTGCGCTTCGGGCAGGCTGGAGTCGTTACCTGGATGCAGCGGCCCGCCGATCAGGAACAGCACTCCGCCTGCAGTCAGCGCCCAGGGCCACAGGCCGCCCGCGGCGGTCGTGTCGGGGGGAATGGTTTTCGGCATCGTGGCCATCTGCGAAGTGTTGCAGCCGCGGGCATGCACAGAAAGACTCTCGTCCACCGAACGCTTGCGAGATTGCCGCCCAGCTCACAAGGCCGGCAGGTTGACGAGTTCGGCCAGGCGGGTCCGGTGCTGATCCGGTGCCCCGAGGATGAGTTCATCTGCCTTGGCGCGACCCAGGTAGAGATGCGCCGGGTGTTCCCAGGTCATCCCGATCCCGCCGTGTAGCTGGATCATCTCCTCGGCGGCGAACACAGCCGTCTCCGAGCAGTACGACGCCGCGACCGCCACGACCGTCGCGATCTCCTCGGGGTCGGTCTCGCCGGCCAGGGCATCGGCCGCGGCCAGAGCCGCCGCTCGAGCCAGCCCGACCCGACGCCACACCTGGGCCATCCGATGCTTGAGGGCCTGGAAGGAGCCGATCGGACGGCCGAACTGGTGACGTTCCTTGAGATAGGCCACGGTCGTATCCAGCGACCACTGGGCCACCCCGACCTGCTCGGCGGCCAGCATCGCGGCACCGGTCACCAACGCCGTAGCCACCGCGGACAGCGCCGGATCGCCCCGGACGATCAGCCTCCCCGGCGCGGCGGTCAGTTCCAGGCAACCCACCGGCCGAGTCATATCCAACGGGGTGATGGCAGTGACGTCGGCGTTCTCGGCATCCGGCACTACGGCGTAGAGCGCTGGTTCACCCTCGTCCCAGGCGAGAACGATCGCCAGATCTGCCGCCGCCAGGTCGACAACCGGAGTCGCCGTGCCGGTCAACACACCGCCGACAGCCTGCACCGCCGTACTGAGCAATCCCCCGGGCACCGTCGTAGCCGGAATCGCAAGAGTCGCAGTGATTTCCGCTGCGGCGAGTTGTTCCAGGCACTCCGCTGCCACGGGCTCGGACCGTACGGCGACCAGCGCGACGGTAGCCAGCACCGCGCTCCCGAGGAAGGGCACCGGTGCGACGAAGGCGCCGAGTTGCTCACTGACCACGGCGAGGTCCTGGGCGTTGCCGCCGGCGCCGCCGAGCGCCTCCGGAATGAGCAGTCCGGTCACGCCGAGGTCGCTGGCCAGCCGGGTCCAGAGCCCGGTGTCGTACGGCGCGTCAGTCTCGGTACGGGCGAGCACCGACGCCCACGGAGCATGGTCGGACAACAGGTCCCGCACTGCCGTACGCAGCGCCTCCTGGTCCTCGGTGAGCACCAACTGCCGAGCACGCGGCTCGGCGCCCAAGAAATCAGACACCGGCGGGATGGCAGTCATATTCGCGAGTCCTTGCCGACGGGGCCGCTGTCGGATCGTGGCTCTCGAGGCAGCCCGAGTACCCGCTCGGCGATCACGTTCAACAGGATCTCCGACGTACCGCCCTCGATCGAGTTGCCCTTGGTGCGGAGGTAGCGGTGGGTGGCTCCCCCGGCCAGCCAGTTCGATTCCGTCGGCCGGCGCAGCGACCAGTCCTCGTGCTGCAGGCCTTCGGGTCCAAGGACTTCCAGCTCCAACGCCGTGCTCGCCTGGTTGAGTTGGGCATAGGTGATCTTGGACCCTGACCCGTCCGGTCCGGGTCGGCCGGCCAGTAACTGCTGGCGCTGCCGTTCGGATGAGAAGCGGTATGCCTCGGCCTCGACCCACAGCCGGATCAGCCGATCGTGCAACGCCGGACGGCGTAGCTCGGGACGATCACGCCAGAGTCCGGCGAGCTTCCCGA
>JALZIL010000213.1 GCA_030860305.1 Actinomycetota bacterium | reverse complement strand
TTCCCGCCGTTCGTCAACATCAGCCAGAGCGAGGTCGAACAAGCGCTGGTCCGACGGGCGATGGCCCACGCACACCTCACCATCCACTATGGACAAACAGTGGTCGAGGTGGAGCAGAGCGACGGCTTGGTGACTTTGGTGGGGGCGCCAACGCCGCGACCGTCGTACGAGGGCAATGCCGAAGACCATGTCCCGCAGGCGGATGAAACGAACCCGGGCGGCGGGCGCCGGATCACCGCGCGGTACGGCGTCGCCTCCGACGGCGCGCGGTCAAAGGTACGCAAGCTGCTGGACATCGACTTTCCAGGGCACAGTCACGCGGACCGATTCCTGATCGCCGACATCCGTGCGGAGTTGCCGTTCCCCGCCGAGCGACGGTTCTGGTTCGATCCGCCGTTCAACCCTGGGCGAACGGTGCTGATCCATCCGCAACCCGACGGCATCTGGCGAATCGACTGGCAGGTCCCCGGCGACTTCGATCTGGGGGCCGAACGGGACAGCGGCCGGCTGGAGAATCGGATCCGGCAGATCGTCGGCGCCGTCGACTACGAGGAGGTGTGGCTGACCGTCTACCGCTTTCATCAGCGGTGCGCCGACAGATGGCGGCAGGGCCGGATCTTCTTGGCCGGCGATGCGGCGCATCTGATGAGTCCGTTCGGTGCCCGCGGCCTGAATTCCGGGGTTGCCGATGCCGCCAACCTGGCCTGGAAGCTGGAGCACGTACTGGCTGGCGAGGCGCCAGAGTCGTTGCTGGACAGCTACTCCCATGAGCGGCTGGCCGCGGCGCAGGAGAACCTCGCGGTCACCGATGAGACGATGCGCTTCATGGCCCCTCCCGCGGACTTCCGGGCCGAGCGAGACGCGATCCTGCGCGCCAGCATCACGGACCCGGAAGCCCGGGCGGCGGTGAACTCCGGACGCCTGGCTACACCGATGGTCTACGTCGAGGGCATCTTCCCGGCGCATCGTCCGGGCGATCCGGAACTGGTCGGCACGGTTCTCGTCGATGCTCGGACCGAAGACGGATCGCGGATACGTCAGCGCCTGACCAGTGCGGGCGGTCGCTGGCTCGCGCTGACCGTCGGTGCCCGATCCCCCGAGGCCCCGGAGGGAGTTGTCGCCGTCGCGGACAACAGCGGCGCCGTCCGCGCCAGCTACGCCCCGGACGGGAGGGCCCGTACCTACCTGATCCGCCCGGACGGGTACGTCGCCGCCTGCACAGAGCCCACGCGGGACGCCGTACGGACCGCCTGGCTCGCCGGAACCGGAGCACAGCGCTAGTCGCAGCCACCTAGCCCGCGACGTCCGATCCACCGGCCGGTTGTGTAGCGAACCGCCGTTTTCGGGTGTCCATGCGGGAGGACGCAGGCGCCGCGCCGACTGTCGCACCTTGCGCCCGCGAAGGAGGCCGTCGCGAGCGGTCCAGTTCTGGGCCGAGGCCCATAGAATCCGCGGTTGTGACCCCACCGGCGGTGCTGGCGACCGCGCACCGGCGGGGCGCACGGTCCCTTCCGGACTGGGTACGGCATCCGGCGTCATTGGCCGTGGCCGGTTTTCTGCTCATCCGGGCAATCGGGCTGCTGGTTCTGGCCTTCTCGCCCGACCGAGCCGGCCGGCCGCTGACCGAGGTTCTCGGGATCTGGGACGGCGGCTGGTACGTACGAATCGCCGAACAGGGGTACGCCGATTCCTTGGACCTCTCCGCGCCCGCCACCGACCAGTCGACGGGGTCGCTAGCCTTCTTTCCCGTCTATCCGTTGCTGATGCGGTTGCTCTCCGCGTCGACCGAGCTGGATCCTCGCGTGGCCGGAGTTCTCATTTCGGTGGCGGCCGGGGCGGTTGCCGCCGCGGGCATCGCCATCCTTGCCGCTGACTGGGCCGGCCATCGGGTCGGCGTACTAACCGGACTGCTCTGGGCCTGCGCTCCGATGGCCGTCGTGAGCACGCTCGTCTACTCCGAGGCCCTGTTCACCGCGCTGGTCGTCTGGACATTCGTTGCGCTGCGCCGACATTCCTGGCTGTTGGCCGGAGTCCTCAGCGCAGCCGCCGGCCTGACCCGGCCGACGGGCGTCGCCGTGGGCGTGGCTGTGGCGGCGTACGTGGGCTGGACTGTGCTGCAGCCCTTGCTTGTACGGCGATCGCGAGTACCGCAGGTCGTCGGCGCGCACCGCGCGACCTCGTTGCAGCACACGGGCGTCGATCCGGACATCGCCGAAAGGGCCCGTCCAGCCGCGATGTCCGGCGGGACAACTGCGCCGGCGTTGACGGCCGGAGTTCTGGCCCTCGCCGGCACACCAGCCTTCTGGCTCTGGGTCGGGCTGCGCTCGGGGCGCTGGGACGGCTGGTTCGCCGTGCAGGACGCGTTCTGGGGTTCTCGCTTCGACGGTGGTGCCTCGATGCTGGACCTGTCCGGCAAGGTGGTCCGGGGAGAGTCCGTGCCAGGCGTGGAGCTCCTGAGCCTGGCCGTCGTCGGCTGCATGCTGGTCGCCGTCCTCCTGCTGACGCTGGCGGTTCGAGGCTGGGTCTGGTGGCCGCTGCTCGGCTATGCGGCGATGTCGCTGGTCATGGTGATCGGATCGGCCGGTTACTTCAGTAGCAAGCTGCGCCTTCTCGTCCCGATCTTCGTTCTGGTGTTCCCGTTGGCGCGCTGGCTGGGCAACCGTTCGGGCCCGACGCAGATCATCGTGGTGCTGGCAGCTATCGCGGCTACAACGGTCAGTGGAACGTGGCTGTTGCTGAGCTGGCCGTACGCGATCTGAGACGCCTTCGCAGATCCCGATGTCAGGCGTTCGGGTCGCGCAGGCCGACGCAATCCAGATCCCAAAACGCCTGCGGGTACACCAGGGTGCCGGTCATCCACGGCTCGTACGCGGACAGCTTCAGGACCTGGAAGGCCGGCTCGGGAATCCGCAGGGACGGGCGGCGAAATCCCAGCGGTTCGCCCGGCTCGAAACCGAAGCGCGGATAATAGCGGGGCGATCCCTCGAGGAAGACCAGCGGCTCGGCACGTTGCCGTACCGCGTCCAGCCCGTGGCGGATCAGTGCGGTGCCGATCCCACGACCTTGGAACCGGGGAAGTAGACCGACCGGGCTGAGCACCAGCACGTCGACCAACCGGCGCGGCGCATCGAGAACCCTCCGGGTGAACAGAGCCTGGCCGATGACCGCTCCGTCGTACTCGGCGACGAAGGACAGCCCGGGCAGCCACGACGTCGTGACCCGAAGTGCCTCGACCAGGTTGGCAACGACCGGCCCGCCGAACGAGCGAACCACGACGTCCCGGACGGCGGCCACCTCGCCCGGTCGTTCCGCTCGACACAGCACCGCTCGCGCCAACTCACTCATTTGGACCGTGATCTTGACCTTATTGCGGCGACACGCCGTGATCGACGGCCAGAAACCACCATAAGGTCAAGATCACCACGAAAGGGGGCCACTCGCGGCGCTGGCGAATGCGGGTCAGAGGCGGCCGGTGAAGGCCTGGTTGCCCGACTTGAGGGTCGAGTCCGTACCGAAGTAGGCGTGCTTGGACATATCCGGTGAGTACGCACTGGCCGGCGGCGTACGGCCCAGCGCCTCGGCCACGGCGCGGATGTGGTGCGGTCCAGCGCCGCAGCAGATCCCGAGGTAACTCGCCCCCAGGTCGGTCGCCTTGCGGGTGAACTCCTCGATCTCGTACCGGTTGCAGGTGAACGGATCCAGCGCGGTCGGGAACGGGATCCCGCCAGGCAGCAGCTTCTCGCCGACCGGGTCGCGCAAGGACTGCATGGTCGGCTCGTCCGGGGTCGTTCGGTAGGGAACCGGAAGGGCAGCCACCGGTACGTCGACGGCGGCGGTCACCTCGGCCAACAGCGGGAGCATCGTCTCCGGACCACGAGCGCAGTTCAGCCCGACCACATCGGCACCGTTGTCGGCCAGCGCCCGGCAGACCTCGGCGACCGTCCCGCCGTCGCGCATGTCCGGTTCGCGGTGCGGGACGAGCATGATGACCGACGGAAGGCCGGCCTCTTTGATCACGTCGAGGGCGATCTGAGCCTCGCCGGCCCAGCTGATCGTCTCGGCAATGATGAAGTCGGCGCCGGCTTCGACCGCCCAACCGATCTGCTCGGTGAAGATCGAGCGGACCTGGTCGTGACTGGCCGGGTCGGCCGGGTCGTAGACGTTGGTGTTACAGACGTTGCCGGCCAGCAGCGCACCGTGCTTTCGAGCCACCCCGCGAGCCAGTTCGAGCGCCTGCCGGTTCATCGGCTCGAGCAGATCCTCGGCGCCGATCAGGCGCAGCTTCTCGCGATGCGCGTAGTAGGTGAAGGCCTCGACTACGTCGGAGCCGGCATGGACGAACTCCTCGTGCAGCGCACTGACCTGCTCAGGGTGATCGAGCACCACCTTGGGGACGAATGCGCCGGCCTGCAGGTAGCCGCGACGCTCGAGTTCGAACAGGTACCCCTCTGCGCAGATCACCGGGCCGGCAGCGAGCCGGTCGAGAAGTCCGACGGTGGCGGGCGGGTCAGCAGGCGCAACAGGCGCGGCGGTCATATCAGCTCCACGAGAACGGGCGGATGAGGGCGGTACGGGGCGTATGGGGCGGGTCTCGATCTGTGGACGGTGCAGGTCGGGAGTCGGTGCAGGTCGGGGAGTACAAGCACGCTTGCCTGGCCACGGTCCAAGTGCAACACTGCGTTCTGCTTGTTGCCCCAACGGCAACACCGTTTCACTATGAACGGGGACCGTAACATGCCCCAGGCGCCGCCGACAATGCGATCCGACGATGGGTCGAGAGCACCTCGCCCCGGAGTCGCGATCCCGTTCACCTCTACGTCCGAGCGACCGATCGCCGCCGTGCAGCGGGCCCTGGCCGTACTCGACTGCCTGGCCGCCGAACCCGCCGATCTGGGTACCAACGAGATCGCCCGGCGGGTCGGCAGCAACGCCAGTTCGGTGTCCCGCTTACTGGCCACGTTGGCCCGCGAGGAGTACGTCCGCCGGGTGCCGAGCACCGGGCGTTACCGGCTCGGTCTGCGCCTGGTCGAACTCGGCCACTCCGCGCTGGCCCGGGTCGATCTGCGTGAGGTCGCCCGGCCGCACCTGATCGCACTCACCGCGGTGAGCGGCGAGACCGCGACCCTGTCGGTGCCGGGGGAAGAGACCCCGATGACGGTGGATTTCGTGCAGAGCCCGTCGTCGGTACGCAGTGTCGCCCAACTGGGTCGCCCGGCCGTGCCGCATGCGACCGCCACCGGCAAGGTGTTCCTGGCCTATCGCGACGTCAAGCGCGACCATCTCGGTGCCGACTCCAGCATGCGCGCCGGCGCCTACGCTGATCGGGCGCTGATCGCCTACACCAGGCGGACGATCACCGATCCGCGCAGTCTGGCCGAGGAGTTGGCGGGGGTACGAGCACACGGGTTCGCCCAAGCCCTGGGGGAGCGGGAGATCGAGCTCA
>JALZIL010000208.1 GCA_030860305.1 Actinomycetota bacterium | reverse complement strand
CCAGGGAGGCCATGAAACTCTCGCCGCCGGACAGGGTCTTGGTGGGGCGCTGGGTCCCGGTGTGGCTGTCGAGAATGTCCACGCTCAGGCCACTGCGCCGGTTCCCTCCGCGCAGATCGTCGGAGTGTACGAACCCGTACCGGCCGCCGGACATCTGACGTAATCGGGACGTTGCGGCGACGGCGACCTGTTCGAGGCGGGCCGCCAGCACATAGGAGCGCAGCCGCATCTTCTTGACGTTTGCTCCGCCGCCGGCAACAAGCGTGGCCAACGCCGTGGCCTCGACGCTGGCTTCCAGCAGCGGCGCGCACTCGGCCAATGCCTGATCGAGCAGCACCTGTAGGTCATCCAGCTGACCTCGGATTCCACGGGCGCGACTGACTGCGGCCACCGCAGCATCCCGGGCCTGGACGGCTGCCTCGTGTTCGCGATCGAGCCGGGTCCGCAGTTCGGCGACCTGGTCGGCAACAGCCGAGACCGCAGCGGTGACCAGCGCCGACGTCGGCGTCAGCGTCAGCGTCAGCGTCAGCGCAGCAGACCCGCCCATGGGTCGCCCGGGCACTCGCGCGGAGTGCGGCAGCGCGGCTGGCTCGGCCAACTCGGTCAGTGCGGCGTCGGCCTCTTCGGTGGCCGAACTCAGCTCGGCGTACACACCGGTCTGGCTGTCCTCGTGTTCGCGGATCGTCCTGATCAGTTCGTCTCGTGACTCCTCATCCAGAAGGGCAACCATGGCTGCCTCGGAGGAGCAGAAGCCGTGGCGCTGCAACCGGTCTTCGACTTCTGCACGGGTGTCCAGTGCCACAGCAACGGCCGCTTCGTGAACGGCCCCTGTCCGCTCGACGGCCTCGGCCGCCTCCGCCAGGGCAGTCAGCCTGACCCGACGTGCGGTCAGGGAGTCGTCGTCGCCCCGAGCCTCGTCCAGGCGTCGGCGATCAGCACCCACCCTGGCGAAGAGCTCCTTGGCCGTCGTGCGATCTTCGGCCTCGGCCTCGGCCAGCCGACCCAGCTGAGCAATCACGTCATCTCGCCCAGCGATCAGGCCCGCGTACTCGCGGAGCAGCTCAGGCAACAGTTGCGATGCGGCCTTCGCGTCAGCAGCCGCCCTCACCGCGGCTGAGAGCTCCTTGCGTACGGACGCCAACGTGGCTCCCGAGGTGACCGAGCAGCACGCGTCGTACTCACTGCGCAATTCGAGCACTGTGGTGGCCCGGCGCGCGCTCTCCTGTTCCAGCCTGTCGTGGCGATCGGCTGCGGCATGCTCGTCTTCGGCGCTCACTGCGGAGACGGCCGGCTGCGCGGGCGCGGGGTGCTCGGGTGACCCGCACACTGGACAGTCGCGGCCAGCGCAGAGCTGACCGGCCAGTTCGCCGGCGATGCCGGCCAGCCGGGTCTCTCGCAGCGTGAGCCACCGGGCCTTGGCGTCCAGGGCTTCGCGTTGGCTGGCTACCTGATCGGCCGCAGCCGTGCGCACCAGATGGGTGAGCGCTGCTGCGCGGGTTGCTGCCTCGACCCGTCCTTGTGCGGCGATCAACGCGCTCGCGGTGTTTTTCATACCGGCCGCTGCCAGCCGGGTGGCGTCGCGCCGAGCCTCGGCGTCGGCCAAGGCGGCCGGCAACCGGTCACTGATGTCGCGAAGCTCGGCCATCGCGCTCTGTCGGCTTGCCTGCTGCTCGGCCACCTTCGCCAGCATCGACTCATCTGCTTTGACGCTGTGCCACTCGGACTCGAGGTCCACGAGCCGGGCGACCTCGTCGCGCAGGACCCTGCTCCATCGCCGCAATTCCGATCCGGCCGAGCCACTACCCGAGTTGGTGCACAGGTCCGGTTGATCAGATCTCGTGGTGTCCGTCGATGGCAGCCGGACCGGGCACTGTGCCGCGACATCCAGGCGGATCAGAGCCGAATATGAATCGGTGAGATCCGCCGCCGCCTCGTCGGTCCGTTTCCAGTTGGCGGAATCGACGTCCAGGAATGGCCGAAGGGGTTCGGCGTCCAGGGCAGCCGACAGGCGGATCCGCTGGTCGGTCACCTGCTCGGAGCGGGCCGCGAGGAAGTCCCGTTGCCGGCAGACCGCCAACAGGCGCGCAACCGCACGTACCGCCCGTCGAGCCCAGTCACGTCCGCTTTGAGCAGCAACGAGCCGCGTCCTGGTCGCCTCGTCCTCGGCAGCCGTTGTGATCAGCGCAGCGCTCGCTCTGGCACGTTGGCCGGACAGATAGGCCGTGATGTCGTCGGGATCCTCGGTCTCGGGTCTGGGCGCAACGGCGGCACCGCTTCCCGTCGCAGGCAGTCCACGGGCGACCTGCTCGACCCGATGAAGCAGCCGGTCCACGGTGTCCTGCGCGTGGGTCAGTGTCGCTCGCGCGGACCGGGCGTGCTCGGCCAGCCAGTCCTCGACAGCGGTGAAGCGGCGGGCGTCGAACAGCGTCTCCAGCACCTTGGCTCGCTGGTCGGGTTCGGCTCGGAGGAACTCGGCGAATTCGCCCTGGGGAAGCAGGACAACCTGCCAGAACTGCTCCGGGCTGAGCCCGACCTGAGCCCGTAGATAGTCACCGCCCTCGTCCAGCCGGGTACTGACCGGCTCCCACGCTTCGGCCACTGCACGCTGGATGTGCAGCAGCGCTTGATCTCTGGTCGTGCCACCACCCCGCGCCTTGGGGCGAACCTGTTCGGGGCGACGAGTGATCCGCACCCGCTCACCGCGAAGGGTCAACTCGCAGACGACCTGGGTGCGCACGGCGGCAGTCGCGTGATCGCTGCGCAGTCGCTTCTCCTGACCACGAGCTCCGGGAACGCGGCCGTACAGGGCGAACGCGATCGCGTCGAGCAGCGACGTCTTGCCCGCCCCGGTAGGTCCAAAGAGCAGGAACAGCCCGTCTCGGCTCAGCTCGTCGAGATCGACCCGGATGGTGTCCGCGAACGGGCCGATGGCCGTCACGGTCAGCGAATGCACCCTCATGAGGCGCGCTCGGCGACTCGTCCTGCGGCAAGGGCGGCCGACAGCAGACCGGTCTCGGCGGCGGTAACTGGGGTCGCTCGTACGTGCTGGACGAAATCGGTGACGATTTCGAGATCGTGGCGCCCAGCAATCCGCTCGCCATAGCTGCCGGCGCACTTGTGCTCCCCAGTGGGAGCCCAGTCGAGGTGGACGCAGTAGCTGAAGCGGGCGCGAAGCCGGCGCATGGCGTCCACCGGTCGGGTGGTGTCCAGCAGCTGAGCGCTGACGTAGTCGGCCAGGTGCACCTCGTGCCGCGGATCGCTGATCAAGTCGTCCAGCGTCCCAGTGAGCGTGACCAATCCGCGTGGTCGATCAAGCGCATGCACGGCGACACCGGACAGGCCCTCGGCATCGAGGTCCACCAGCGTCACCGACTTCACCTGGTCGGCCTCAGGAAAGGAGTACGCCAGAGGTGAGCCTGAATAGCGGATCCCCGGGGCGATCTCCTGGGCACGGTGCAGGTGG
>JALZIL010000203.1 GCA_030860305.1 Actinomycetota bacterium | reverse complement strand
CCGGATCTACGTCCTCCCGCCGGGCCTTCTGGAGCTTTCCGGACTGGCTCTCCGACTCGAGGCACCCACCGGCCGGATACCCACGCCGACCGGCCGCGGCGCAGCGACGACCGTGTCCCTGTTGGTGCTCGCGCCGCCGGGGTACGTAGCCGCACGTGCAGTGGGTCCCGGCGACTGCTCGGCAGACGATCAGCGATGCGACGTTCTCGTCGCAACCGACATCCCCCTGGACGAGGGCCTCGCGATCGTGACGTATCCGGAGCCAACTGTTCGACTTGTCCTCGAAGGGCCGAATGCCGAAAGCACCACGGTGAGCGTCGGGGAAGGTGATCGGACCAGCCGGTATGCAGACGACGGGCCGGGTTACAACGACTGACGCGTCGTATTGCCCGGAAGTCACAGTCAGCGTACGGAAGCGGCTTCTCGGGCGGCGATCCGGGCGCGCACCTCGGGGCGGCGCAGTGGCGGGACCGTCTTCGGCGGCTGTCGGCGGTCGGGCAGCTGTTCGAGCAAGCGGGCGGTCGTCGCTGTGACCTCGGCGACCGCGGCCTCGAAGGCGGCCGAATGCGGCCCCGAAGGGTCGCGGAGACCGGAGACCTTCCGAACGTACTGCCGGGCAGCAGCAGCGATCTCGTCGTCGGTGGCAGCGGGCTCCAGCCCACGCAGTTCGGTGATGTTGCGGCACATGCTTTTCACCGTACGTCGGCGCGGGCTTCAACGCACACGTCCTGCTGGCAACCAGCCACTCATCCCAGCGACGGCGTGTCCCGCTGAACCCAGGTCATGTCGAGGTAGCGGTCGCCGGACGCGCGCAGGTCAGACAGTTCGGCGAGATCGGCCGATGACAGGGCCACGTCGACGGCACCCGCGTTCGCCTCTAGATAGTTCCGGCGCTTGGTTCCCGGGTAGGCACAACGTCGTCGCCCTGAGCCAGCAACCAGGCCAGCGCCACCTGAGCCGGGGTGGCCTCGTGCGCGGAGGCAATCGCCCGGACCCGATCGACCAGCGCCTGGTTCGCGGCCAGGTTGTCGATCTGCCAGCGCGGCAGCGTGCGGCGGAAGTCGTCGGCGGCCACGTCCATCGTCGAGGCGGCAGCGCCGGTCAGCTGTCCCCGGCCCAAGGGGCTGTACGGGACCAGCCCGATTCCAACTTCGCGGGCGGTCGGGACCACCGAGTCCTCGATGTCTCGGCTGAAGATCGACCACTCGACTGGATCGCAGCGATGGGATGCACCGCAACAGCCCGGCGGATGGTGCCGACCGAAGCCTCCGACAAGCCAGGGGCGCCAACCTTGCCCGTCGCGACCAGCGCGGCCATGGCGCCGACGGTCTCCTCGATCGGCACCTGCGGGTCTGGCCGGTGCAGGTAGTACAGGTCGACGTGGTCGACTCCGAGCCTGGTCAGCGAGCGATCGATCGCTGTCCGGACGAGTCCGGTGATCCGTTCACACCGTTGGGCCTCGACGTCGCGGGGTCGACGAGGATGCCGAACTTCGTGGCCAGGGTGACCTCGTCTCGGCGCCCGGCGATTACCTCTGCGACGAGCTCTTCGTTCTCGCCGGCGGCGTACATGTCAGCGGTATCCAGGAAGGTCACGCCGAGGTCGAGAGCACAGCGAATGGTGGCCAACGCTTCGGCACGGCCGGTCGGCCCGTAGGCATAGCTCACTCCCATGCAACCCAGGCCCAGCGGGGAGACGCTGAGCTCGGCGTTCAGCCGACGGGTGCGGCCGGACGTATTCGTGGTCGTCGGTGTTCTCCTGAGGATCGACTTCATCGATTGCGGTGGCGCCAACTGAGGGTCTACGGAGCGCACTCACCGCCGTAGGAGGTGATCTTGTAGTCGATGACCGCGAGTGCCCATTGCAGGTCCGCCATCCGGGACTGGATCGAGGCGCGATGCTCGACGAGCAAGTCCAAGCGCTCCGGGACGGTGGACTGACCCTGGTCGAGCAGCTCGACGTAGCGGCGAATATCGCGAATGGGCATGTCAGACAGCCGTAGTCGGGTAATGAACACGACCCTGCCCAACGCCTCCCGGTCGTAGGACCGCCGGCCACCACCGTCGCGGCCGACCGAGACCAACCCGATCCGTTCGTAGTACCGCAGGGTGTGGGCTGTGACGCCGGTCAGCGCGGAGACTTCGGCGATCGGCAGAGCGTTGCCCACGCCGGCAGGCAGGTCGAGCGACCGGACAAGCTCCTCGGACAGCGACGGCAACTCCTGGCCGCCGGCGTGCTCGATGACCAGGGATTGCAGACGTTCGGAGACATCGTTCATGCCGGTAACGGTAGAAGTGTGAGCGCACTCGAAGTCAACACTGACAGGATGCGGGAATAGTTGCCGATGCAACCGCCTTGATCCTTGGGGTACGTGCCGGACATCTCGACCAAAAGAAGGATCGCCATCATGACGACGCCAGCGCTCCTCGAGAAGGTGGACGTTCGACGGTCAGCGGAGCGGGATGCCACGAAGATCTCGTGGCTGGACTCGAAGCACTCATTCTCCTTCGGCGGGCACTACGACCCGCACAACACCCATCACGGTCTCCTGTTGGTCAACAACGACGACGTCGTACGGCCGGGTGCCGGCTTCGAGACCCACCCGCATCGCGACATGGAGATCGTCACCTGGGTCCTGCAGGGATCGCTTGTCCATCAGGACTCCACGGGTCACTCCGGTGTGATCTATCCCGGTCTGGCCCAGCGGATGAGCGCTGGCACGGGAATCCTGCACTCGGAGAAGAACGACTCCTGGCGGCTGCAGGGCGGTGTGACACACACCGAGCCGGTTCATTTCGTCCAGATGTGGGTTCTTCCGGACGAGACCGGGATCTCCCCCGGGTACGAGCAGCTCGAGATCGAGAACGATCTCCTCTCCGGCGGGCTGGTACCTGTGGCTTCCGGCATGGACCAGCACGTCGGTGCGGCGGCCATCCGGATCGCGAACCGGTACGCCGCCCTGCACGCCGCGCGGTTGCAGCCCGGCCAGAGCGTGCAACTTCCTGACGCCCCGTATCTGCACCTGTTCGTCCCTCGCGGCACGGTCACGCTGGAAGGCGCCGGCGAGCTGGAGGCAGGTGACGCTGTGCGGTTTACCGGGACCGGTGGGCAGAGGATCACTGCCGTCGAGCCTGACTTGACCCCAGCCGCTCATCGGTGGGGCTCCGCCGGGCCGCTCACGGAGATTCTGGTCTGGGAGATGCACGCCAGCCTCGCTGCGTGAGGCGCGCCTGTCCCCCACCGACGCCATCCAGCAGCGCCGCTCACCCAGCTCCGAGCTGAGGACAGCTTCCTGAAGTATTGCCGGCGTGCTCGCCGGTCTGGGGCGCGCGGTAGCTCGCCACCCGCTCCCTTTTGTCGTTGCCTGGCTCTTCCTGGCCGTCCTGGGCATCACCGCAGCGCTCGGCGGATTCGGCGAAGGGCTGTTCCCGCGGCTGAGCTCC
>JALZIL010000185.1 GCA_030860305.1 Actinomycetota bacterium | reverse complement strand
CCGGATCTTCGCCGTGGTGCGCATAACGGTCAATAGAGTGCGCCAGTTCAGTTCTGGAGTTCGGCCCAGACCTGGTGATCCCGCTCGGCGGTCCAGATCCGCGGCCGCTCGATCCCGGACAGCTCGTCCCAGAGCCGGGAGACGTTGAACGGCATGCAGTGCTCGAAGATCGGCCACGAGCCGTACTCCTCGACCAATGCCCCGTGCGCCGCGCTGAATGCGTCCTTGAGACTGCCGCCCGAACTCTGCACCGGTGCAACCTGATCGCGCATCGTGACCAGGAACCGACGGGTCTGCGCGATCCCGGCCTGCACCTCGTCGCGCCCGCGCATCACTCGGCCGCGGCCACCGACCATGATCTCTGCGTCCAGCGCCGACACCCGATCCAAGGTCGAGGTCATCCAGTCGGCGTGGATCGCGTCACCGGTGTACAAAGCGGCTTCGCCCTCGACCAGGTCGCCGGCGAAACAGATCCGCTCCTCGGGCAGCCAGACCACGATGTCGCCCTCGGTGTGCCCGCGGCCGAGGTGCAACAACTCGGCCATCCGCCCCCCTCCGAGGTTGACCGCCAGCCGCTCGGTGAAGGTCTCGGTCGGGTACGTCAGGCCCGGAATCGTCTCGGCGCCGGCAAACAGCCGGGGCATCCGGCCGGCTTCGCTGTCCCAGTCCTGCTGTCCGCGTTCCCGGATCAGGGCAAGGGTGGTCTGGCTGCTCAGGATCCGCTCGGCGCCGAACGCAGCTGCGCCGAGGGTCCGTACGGCGTGGTAGTGGGTCAGGACCAGATCGCGTACCGGCAGGTCGCTGACCGTACGGAGGTCGGCCAGCCACTTGTCTGCCATGTACGGCGTCGCCCGTGCCTCAACGCACAGCAGGGACTCCCGGCCGGCTATCGCTCCGACGTTCGGGTCGCCCTCGCAGGTATACGCCCAAACCCCCTCGGCGAGTTCCTCGAGGGTGGCGGTCTTCTCGCTCAGATCGGTGCTGGAGGCGAACGGCTTGCTCATGCCCGTCAATCTATTCGCCTGCGGAAGGGGCCCCGCTAGGTTCGACGACATGGACTTCGAACCGTCGGACAAGGCCCGCGACTTCGCCGACCGGATGTGGGACTTCATGCGTACCCACGTTCTGCCGGCCGAGAAGGTGTACGACGCCTGGCGGGTCGAGAATGCCGAGCACGAGCACCCCCCGGTCCTCGAAGATCTCAAGAAGGAGGCCCGATCGCGCGGGCTGTGGAATCTCTTTCTGCCCGACGAGTCAGGCCTCAGCGTGCTGGAGTACGCCTCGATCGCCGAGATCACCGGCTGGTCGCCGCGATTGGCCCCGGAGGCGATCAACTGCGCTGCTCCGGACACCGGCAACATGGAGACCCTGCACCTGTTCGGTACGCCGGAGCAGAAGCAGCGCTGGCTGGACCCCCTGCTGGCCGGGGAGATCCGGTCCGCCTTCGCGATGACCGAGCCGGCGGTGGCCTCCTCCGATGCCCGCAACATCTCCACGTCGATCCGCCGCGAGGGCGACGAGTACGTGATCAACGGCCGCAAGTGGTGGATCAGCGGTAGCGCCGACGAGCGCTGTCAGATCTTCATCGTAATGGGCAAGACCGACCCGGACGCCGAGAGCTACCGGCAACAGTCGATGGTCCTGGTCCCCCGAGACACGCCGGGCTTCAACATCATTCGGCACTTGCCGGTGTTCGGGTACCAGGACCAGCACGGGCATTCCGAGATCGTCTTCGACGACGTTCGGGTACCCGCTGACAACATCCTGTCCGGCGAGGGCGACGGGTTCATGATCGCCCAGGCCCGCCTGGGCCCAGGGAGAATCCATCACTGCATGCGGGCGATCGGGATGGCCGAACGGTCCCTGGCGCTGATGGTCGAGCGGGCGAAGTCTCGGGTGGCTTTCGGCCGGCCGCTGTCCGAACAGGGCACCGTACGGGAGCAGATCGCGCTGTCCCGGATCGAGCTCGAGCAGGCCCGGCTGCTGGTGCTGAAGACCGCGGATCTGATCGACAAGCACGGGGCCAAGGGTGCGCGTACCGAGATCTCGGCGATCAAGGTTGCGATTCCCCGGATGGCGCTGGCGGTGATCGACCGGGCGATCGAGGTGCACGGCGCTGCTGGGGTGAGCAACGACTTACCACTGGCCTACTTCTACGCAATGGCGCGTACGTTGCGAATCGTCGACGGCCCGGACGCCGTACACATCCGCTCCGTGGCCCGCGAGGAACTCAACCGCCGCAACCCAAGCCTCGTTTGATAGCGCGACTACCTGGAACCGGAATCCTCGGCGAAGGCTGTCCTGTCGGCGCGGACGCCGAACCCCAGCCGATCAGGGGACAGCCCCATCGTGATGTCCTGCGGGTTGGTGACAGCATCCCTGGTCGACTGCGCCAGGAGTTCGAGCTGGCCTTTCCCCGGCGGCGGTCGCTGTCTGGCGTGGTCGTGACAGTAGTGGTGACCGTGCTCCCGAATGCCGCATTCGGTCACCGGGCGGCGGTGCCGTCCCGAACTTCACCTCGTCGCGGAGGGCGAGGAGTACGGGGTCAACGGCCGCAGGTGGTGGATCAGGAGGGTCGGCCGACCGCCCACTCCTAGTTGATCATCGGCAAACCGGCGGTTTCGGTTACGGAAACCCGCCCATTTGCCGATGATCAACTCTGACTGGGTGACTCTGCTCCGCGGTCGCAGCCTCGGACCAGCTGATTCGCGCTCAGCGTGGAGGAGGCCGTGATCGCTGTGGGCGAACAGCGCGGCGGAACACCGCAGTCCCATTCTCGGTTGAGTGGAGCAGACTCAATTTCTTGAAAGGTGGCCCAGGATGGCCGGACAACTGGCTCTTCCCCTCCTGCCCCTCGACGATGCCGTGGTCCTGCCGGGCATGGTCGTACCCATTCAGCTCGGCAGCGATGGCGACGCCGAGGCGCGCGCCGCGATCGAGGCGGCCAACTCTGCGCTGGACTCGGGCACGACCGCCCCGCACAGTGGGAGCCCGGCCGAGGATGGCAACGAAGCCGACCCCGACGGCAAGGCGCGCGTCGTGCTGGTACCCCGCCTGAACGGCAAGTACGCCAGCGTCGGCACCCTCGCCGTGATCGAGCAGATCGGCCGGCTTCCCGGTGGTGGATCGGCAGCGGTCATACGCGGGACGCAACGGGTCCGCATCGGCACCGGTACGACCGGCCCGGGTACGGCGCTGTGGGTCCAGGTGACCGTGCAGGACACCCCGGCCTCCGACCAGCGCACCGAGCAGCTCGCTCGCGACTACCGCGACCTGGTCACCACGATTCTGCAACAGCGCGGTGCCTGGCAGGTCATCGACTCGATCAAGCAGATGACCGACCCGGAGGCTCTGGCCGACCTCGCCGGGTACGCGAGCTACCTCAGCGACGAGCGGAAGCTCTGGCTTCTGGAGACCGCCGACGTGACCGCACGGCTGGAGAAGCTGCTGGAATGGGGCCGCGAGCAACTGGCCGAACTCGACGTCGCCGAGACCATCCGCAAGGACGTCAAGGAGGGCATGGACCGCCAGCAGCGCGAGTTCCTGCTCCGTCAGCAACTGGCCGCCGTACGCAAGGAGCTGGCCGAACTCGACGGCAAGCCGGCGACCGAGGAGGCCGACTACCGCCAGAAGGTGGAAGCCGCCGACCTGCCCGAGCACGTACGTACCGCAGCACTGTCCGAAGTGGACAAACTGGAGCGCACCTCGGAACAATCTCCCGAGGTTGGCTGGATCCGAACCTGGTTGGACACCGTCCTCGAATTACCGTGGAGCACAACGACTGACGACTCGTACGACGTCGCCGGAGCGCGGGAGATCCTGGACGAGGATCACGCCGGTCTGGACGAGGTGAAGGACCGGATCACCGAGTACCTCGCCGTACGTCGGCGCCGGGCCGATCGTGGCCTGGGTGTAGTCGGCGGCCGCCGCAGTGGAGCCGTCCTGGCCCTGGTCGGCCCGCCCGGGGTCGGCAAGACGTCCCTGGGCGAGTCGGTGGCTCGGGCCATGGGGCGCAACTTCGTTCGAGTCGCCCTCGGCGGAATCCGTGACGAGGCCGAGATCCGCGGGCACCGGCGTACCTACGTCGGCGCACTTCCTGGCCGGATCGTCCGGGCGATCAAGGAGGCCGGGTCGATGAACCCCGTCGTGCTCCTGGACGAGATCGACAAGGTTGGTTCGGACTATCGCGGAGACCCGACCGC
Organism: Actinomycetota bacterium; assembly: GCA_030860305.1. The sequence goes on along the minus strand of JALZIL010000185.1, from coordinate 1,021 downwards.
AGCCCTGCTCGAGGTGCTCGACCCGGCGCAGAACCACACCTTCCGCGATCACTACCTCGAGGTCGACCTCGACCTGTCCGACGTGGTCTTCCTGGCCACGGCCAACGTGCTGGACTCGATTCCCGGACCCTTACTGGACCGGATGGAGCTGGTCTCCCTCGACGGGTACACCGAGGACGAAAAGGTCACGATCGCACGTGTTCACCTGCTGCCCAAGCAGATCGAGCTCGCCGGGCTGACCGTCGACGACGTACAGATCAGCGATGCCGCACTGCACCAGTTGGCCGGCGAGTACACCCGGGAGGCCGGCGTACGGCAACTCGAACGAAGCCTGGCTCGTGTCCTGCGCAAGGTCACCGCCGAGGTCGCCCTCGACGAGGACCTGCTGCCGGTCGCGGTCGACCTGCCTGAGCTCAAGCGTTATCTCGGCAGCCCGAAGCACACGCCGGAGTCGGCCGAGCGAACCGAAGTGCCGGGAGTGGCAACGGGTCTGGCAGTCACAGGTGCCGGTGGCGACGTCCTGTTCATCGAGGCGTCACTGGCCGCCAAGGAAACTGGCGCCAGTGGGCTCACCCTGACCGGGCAACTCGGCGAGGTGATGAAGGAGTCGGCGCAGATCGCGTTGTCCTACCTGCGCTCGCACGGCATGGAGCTCGGCCTGGACGTCGACGCGCTGTCCGAGCGTGGGATTCACCTGCACGTTCCCGCCGGCGCCGTACCCAAGGACGGCCCGAGCGCCGGTGTCACCATGACGACCGCGTTGGCCTCGCTGCTGTCCGGCCGGCCGGTGCGGTCCGACGTCGCGATGACCGGCGAGGTGTCGCTGACCGGGCGGGTGCTGCCGATCGGTGGGGTGAAGCAGAAGCTGCTTGCCGCGCACCGTGCCGGGATCACCACCGTGATCTTGCCGCAGCGCAACGAGCCCGACCTCGAGGATGTCCCCGAGTCGGTTCGCGCCGAGCTGACCGTGCACGTGGTGGCCGACGTACGAGAGGTGCTGGAGATCGCGCTGGAGCCAGCC
>JALZIL010000154.1 GCA_030860305.1 Actinomycetota bacterium | reverse complement strand
GGAGGCTCGGCTGCGCGTCTATCGCAGTTCGGACGCCGGTCAGAGCTGGGAGGAGACGTCTAAGGGGCTGCCCGAGGGCCGGTTCTACGCCACGGTCATGCGCGACGCGATGTGCGCCGACGACTCGCCGACGACCGGGATCTACTTCGGTACTCGCAGTGGCTCTGTGTTCGCCAGTGCCGACGAAGGGCAAAGCTGGTCGGAGATCGTCGGGCATCTTCCCGACGTGCTGTGCGTACGGGCCGGAACGGTCGGCTGATGCCGTGAGCGTGCTGATCCGCATCCCCGGCGCGCTGCGCCAGTTCACCGACAACGCACGCACGATGGAGGTCGACGTACCGCCCGACAGCGACGTGGCTCAAGTCCTGGCCGCCCTGCACGCCGAGAACCCCTCGCTGGGTCGCCGGATCTGCGATGAGCAGGGCGCGGTACGCCAACACGTCAACGTCTTCGTGGGGACCGTCAACGTCCGCGACGGCGACGGGCTGGCCACCAAGGTGCCCGACGGCGCGGAGCTCTACGTCCTACCTGCGGTCTCCGGCGGCGGAATAGACGGGCGGCGCAGGGTTGCCACGGCGAAGGCCAGTGCCAACGACCCGAGCAGCAAAAAGGCCACGTTGACCGCCGCCGTGGCGGCGGAGGGTCCGTCGGTGATCAGCAGATCGCCCTCGGGTCGGGCGATCGCCGAACGCCCGATCACGGCGAGCCAGACCACCCCCGGCAACATCGCCGGCAAGATCGACCCGGCGACCTCGTACATCGCCCGGGTGAAGGCGACGTTTCCCGCGACGGCAGCCAGGACCGACACCGGAAGCAGAACCGGTCCTGCTCGCAGCGGCAGGTAGAAGACCTCGAGGACCGCGCAGATCGCCGCCAGTACGAGGATGGCCAGTCCACCGGCGACTCGGCGGATCATGGGGCGCGAGTTTCCCCGTCCAATTCGAGCCCAGCGAAGAGGTCCGTCTCGTAACCGTCACCGCTGTCGAGGTCGCCGGGAACACCGCGTACCAGCTGGTAGTACTCCACCGCGAACGCCTGATTGGCGATGTTGTTCGACAGGGCGAAGAACGGGCCGTCCACCTGGATCTGCGTGGCATGGGCGCGCAGGGCAGCGAGCTTGGCCGGCAGGTGCTCCCTGCCATCCACGGCCGTGGTGACCAGTTCGTCGGGGGTCCCCACGGGCAACTCCTCGGCGTCGGTCACGTCGAAGAACGTCTCTCCCGCCGCGCGCATGGCTTCGACGGCGGCCTTCAGTCCGGAGACCGGAATCGCGCACCAGTAAGCCTTCGCGATCGAGCAGGCCGGTCCCAGGTCGGGTCGGTACTCCGGATCGGCGGCCGCCTCGAAGGCTGCCATCGCGGCCCGGTGGGCCTGGATGTGATCGGGGTGGCCGTACCCACCGTTCTCGTCGTAGGTCACCAGCACCTGCGGGCGTACGTCGCGGATGACCTGCACGACCGCAGCACAGATCTCGTCCGGATCGGCCCGCCAGAACGCACGCGGGTGGTCGTTGGCCGGGGTTCCCATCATGCCGCTGTCCCGCCAACGTCCGGCACCGCCCAGAAAACGAGAATCGGTGACGCCCAGCTCTCCCAGGGCACGGGAGAGTTCGGAGATCCGGTAGCCACCCAGCTGATCCGCCTGCCCGACGGCAAGTCCGGCCAACTCCGGGACCAGAACTTCGCCCTCCTCGCCGAGGGTGCAGGTGAGCAGGGTGACGCCGACCCCTTCCGAGACATACCGCGCCATCGTGGCGCCGTTGTTGATCGTCTCGTCGTCGGGATGGGCATGCACGAACAGCACTCGACGGTGCGGTCGCGGCTGCCTCATGTACGCCACCCTAGGCGTGGCCCCCAGGCGGCGCTGCCGACGTCAGCTGGCGGTTTGCCAGCAAACCGCCCTGGTTTGTCCGGTCCTAGAGGACGGTACGAACCTCCGAATAGTGGCAGGCAGAGGTGTGAGCCGGCTCCTGTTCGGCAAGCGGCGGCTCGATGGTGATGCACTTCTGCTTCTGGTCCTCGGTGAGCTCGAGCGCGAACTTGAAGCACCGGGTCCGGAAGCGGCAGCCCGAGGGCGGGTTGGCCGGACTCGGAATGTCACCGGTCAGGATGATCCGTTCGCGGCGGCGCTCCCGCTCGGGGTCCGGGATCGGGATCGCCGAGAGCAGGGCCTGGGTGTAGGGGTGCATGGGCCGGGCGAACAGCGTGTCCCGATCGGCCAGTTCGATGATCTTGCCGAGGTACATCACGGCGATCCGGTCGGAGATGTGCCGCACGACCGACAGATCGTGCGCGATGAACAGGTAGGACAGGCCGAGCTGGTCCTGCAGGTCCTCCAGCAGGTTGATCACGCCGGCCTGGATGGACACGTCCAGCGCGGAGACCGGCTCGTCGAGGATCAGCATCGCCGGCTCCAGGGCCAGGGCCCTGGCGATGCCGATCCGCTGCCGTTGACCGCCGGAGAAGTCCGCCGGATAGCGGTTGGTGTGCTCGGGATTGAGCCCGACCATCTGGACGAGATCTTTGACCCGGGTACGGAGGGCAGCGTCGCCCTTGACCAAATTGTGGATGATCAATGCCTCGGCGACGATGTCGAAAACTGGGAGCCGGGGGTTCAGCGAAGCGTACGGATCCTGAAAGACGATCTGGATGTCCCGGCGCAGGGGGCGCATCTCGGAGCGGGATAGTCCGACGATCTCTTTGCCTCGGAACAGGACCGAACCGCCGGTGGCCGGCTGGAGGTTGAGGATCGCCCGACCCGTGGTCGACTTGCCGCACCCCGACTCGCCCACCAGGCCGAGCACCTGGCCCGCGTGAACTTCGAGGTCGATTCCGTCGACTGCGCGGACGTGACCGACGATCCGCCGGATCAGGCCACCTCCCTTGATGGGGAAGAGCTTTTCCAGTCCGGTCACCTTGAGGATCGGCTCTCCGGTCTTCGGTGCCGGAGCACTCCTGTCCTGCTCGAGCGTTGTCATACCTGCGCCTGTCCACTCGGTGATCCGACCTCGGCGACGGTGCCGTCCGAGCCGCTGGCAACCAGCAGGTCGTCGACGGCCGTGGCGTCGAAGATCTCTTCGGCGTGCGTGCCGGTGCCGCGCAACTCTTCATGACGGATACACGCGGCCAGATGGCC
>JALZIL010000168.1 GCA_030860305.1 Actinomycetota bacterium | reverse complement strand
CTGGGCAAGGGCGCGGTCGCCCACGCCGACTAGGTGGGGACGGCGATCAGCAGGCCGTCGCCAACCGGAAGGACGGCCGTACGAACTGACTTCTCGGCCCTCAGGGCTGACAAGAGGTCCCGCCAGGCGACCGTCTCCGGGTCCCTCGCGGACTGCTCGGCAATGCGGCCGCGCGCCAACACGCCATGCCAGGCCAGGATTCCGCCGGTCCGCAGAACCCGCCTCAGGTGGTGCAGGTAATCGGGGTACTCGCCGGGCGAGGCGTCGCAGAAGGCCAGGTCATAGCCGCCATCGGCCAGTCGGGGAAGCACATCTGTGGCCGAGCCATTGATCAGCCGGGCTCGCGGAGTGGGGATATCGGCATCGGTCAACGCAGCCCGAGTCGCCCGCTGGTGCTCTCCGTCGGTGTCCACCGACGTCAGGACCCCGTCCGGTCGCATACCGGCGAGCAGCCACAGCGCGGAGACCCCGGCGCCGGTTCCGATCTCGACGACGGCCCGGGCTTTCACCGCGGTGGCCAGAGCAGCCAGCGTGGCGCCCACGGCGGGTGCGATCGCCGGGCAGCCGACCTCCGTTGCCCGCGCCCGGGCACTGGTGATCGTCAGCGGCTCGTCGGCCACCAGGTCGGCGAAGGCGGGAGTGGACATCGAGGCGAAGCCTAGGGTGCAGGGTGCAACAGAGCTCTGGCGTTTTGCGCCCAAACCGTCAGATTCTGCTTCCCGGTAAGTCCGCGGCGTCGGGAGGGAACAGGTAATGATGCCGACTCGTTGTACGTGACGTGATGCGTGCATGGGACTCTGGTGGGATGAAGGACGCCGACAGCACCGGCCCGTCCGCGGCGCCATCGGAGGTACCGCCTGCCGCCCGTGGTGGGCTCAATGACGCTTCGGGCTGGACGCCCCCCACCTGGGACGAGGTGGTCCGTCAGCACTCGGCGCGGGTCTACCGGCTTGCCTATCGGCTTTCCGGCAACGCACAGGATGCCGAGGACCTCACGCAGGAGACGTTCGTACGGGTCTTCCGGTCGCTGGCGAACTATCAGCCGGGAACCTTCGAGGGCTGGCTGCACCGGATCACCACCAACCTCTTCCTGGACATGGTTCGTCGTCGGCAGCGGGTACGTTTCGAGGCCCTGCCCGACGACGCCGAGCGCCTGCCGAGCACCGGGCCCAGTCCCGAACAGGTCTATGCCGACACCCACTTCGACCCGCAGGTGCAGGCCGCGCTGGACGCCCTGTCCCCGGAGTTCCGGGTACCGGTGGTGCTGTGTGACATCGAGGGGCTGACTTACGAGGAGATCGCCGCGACCCTCGACATCAAACTGGGCACCGTCCGCAGCCGGATCCACCGAGGTCGAGTCCAGCTCAGGGCCGCCCTGGCTCATCTCGCGCCCGGGCGCACGCGAGCAAGCATGACTCAGGGTGCACGGGCACTCGGGTTTGCCGGAGGGATCGCATGAGCTGGTCGGAGATGCACCTGGCGACCGAGGCGATGGCCGCACTCGTCGACAACGAACTCTCCGATGGCGCTGCTGCTCGCGCCCGACTGCACCTGAGTCGATGCGCTGAATGCGCCGCGGCCGTGGCCGCTCAGGTCGAGGCCAAGACGGCGCTGTTCGGCTCGGCCGGGCCGATGTTGCCCGACACCCTGCTGTCCCGGCTCGTGGACATTCCGTTCACCGCGGAGATGGCTCCCGGCATGAACGATGGGGTGATGGCCCTGCACGGCGGATCTCTGATGTTCGGCTCGGCACCGCAGCCGGCCCAGCTGCCGACACCTCCTCCACTCCACGCCCCTGCGCCGGGCACCCGTACGACGGGGTCCGGGCGCGGCGCATTCCGCCTGCGCTGACGAGAGGCCGGCCTAACTGACGCGGACTTCACGGCAGCTGGGCGAGGGTAGCCAGGTGGATCTGGAGCGCAGCGGCGGCTTTGCTCGGCCGGCCGATGTGCACGACTCTTTCAGTCCTGACCGTCCGCGGCTGAGCACCCGCCGCGATCCGGCCAAGCTGCCTCCGCCCGAGCTCCTGTCCCGCGCATTCGGGCGGCCCACTCCCGGACACCCCAGCCTCGGCCGGGCCCCGGGCAGTCGACAGGCACCCCGCCGGAGCAGGCCGTCGGCCTGGTGGAAGGACGACGCCGCCAAGGACCCCTGGCGCGACCCACAGTCGCCCTCCACGCTCGGGCGGGGCGCGGAGTACGACGAGGACCCTGATCCCGACGCACTGATCACCACCGACGCCCAGGGTCGGCGACGGATCAAGATCGGGGACATCCCCGTCCGGCTAGCACTGCTCGGGTTGATCTTCGCTCTACTGCTGGGGGGTGCCGCCGGATCGGCCAGCTACTTCCTCAGCCGGGAGGCAGCGGAGTCGCCGTTGTTCAAGCCGGACGCCGAGTTGACCACGGTCGAGGGCGCGGTGAGCCGCGAACCCGGGTCGATTTCGGACATCGCCGATCGGGTGCTGCCTGCGGTGGTGTCCATCGAGGTGACCTTCGGAGACCTCGGCGGGACCGGCTCCGGTGTCGTGGTCGAGGAGGACGGCTACATCCTGACCAACAACCACGTGGTCTCCGGTGCCGCGGACAATTCGGACTCGACGCTGAGGGTGGTCTTCTCGGATTCCTCCTCGTCACCGGCCCGCATCGTCGGACGTGATCCGCTCAGTGATCTCGCGGTTTTGAAGGTCGAGAAACCCGGCCTCGCGGTCGCGAGCCTAGGCGCATCCTCCGACGTGGTCGTGGGCGATCCGGTCGTAGCCATTGGATCTCCGTTGGGCCTGGTCGGAACGGTGACCACTGGCATCGTCAGTGCCTTGGACCGGCCGGTCCGATTGGCCGGCGAAGGTACCGATACCGATGCGGTCATCAGTGCCGTACAGACCGACGCTGCCATCAACCCCGGCAACTCCGGCGGGGCCCTGGTCGATGCTTCGGGAGCGGTCATCGGTATCAACACCGCGATCGCCGGCTTCGGTGGGGGCGGCGGACAGGCCGGGAGCATCGGACTCGGCTTCGCCATCCCGATCGACGCAGCCCGGGAGATCGGCGAGGAACTCATCGCCACCGGTACGGCCGTCCACGCCTCCCTCGGGGTGAACGCCCAGACAGTCACCGACGGTGAACGCGACGGCGCGCAGGTCAACAACGTCGAACCCGGCAGTCCGGCGGCGACCGCCGGTCTGCAGGAGGGGGACGTCATCATCGCGATCGGGGATCGCGAGGTCCGCAGCTCCGAGGAGTTGGTCGTCGCCGTCGATGCCTACAACCCCGGCAACGAGATCACGATCGAGTTCGTCCGTGGACCGAGCTCGCAGACCGTACGAGCCGTCCTCGGCCAAGCCTGACGAACGCAGCGCGGCACGACGGCGGGAACCGAGGCGGATGAGCAAGGGATACATTCGCTGGGGAGCCAAGGCCGCGATGGCCGGGCTCGGAGGAAAGGCGAAGGGCAGGCTGAGGTGTTCGACTCGATCGGGTTGGGCGAGATCATGGTGTTGCTGTTGGGCGCCCTGTTCATCTTCGGTCCCGATCGACTGCCCGGCCTGGCTCGGGATGCCGCCGGTGCGCTCAAGCGCCTGCGCCAGACTGTCACCGGTGCCCGCGGTCAGATCCACGAACAGCTCGGCCCCGAGTTCGACCACCTGCGAGATGTGGACCTTCGTTCACTGAACCCCAAGACCTTCATCCGCAAGCACCTCCTGGAAGAGGATGCGGGACCGACGATCCACCGGCGATCGGGCAGCTCAGGATCCCGTACATCGACCGACCAGGTTCAGACGAGCGCCGCTGCCGCGACGTCCGCTGCAGGCAGCGCATCCTGGAGCAACCGGGTGGAACCACCCTTCGACGCCGAGGCGACCTGATCCCCGAGCCGGCGCGGCTGAACATGCCGGTTCGCTGCACAACCGCCCTTATCGGGGGCGTGAAAGTGCCGGTCGGCTACCAAACCGCCCTTGTCGGGCTCTACCGGTGTACCGGAGTCAGCCCCAACGCCCGCCCGGACAGTCCGCGTGCGCGAGTGCCGAGGGAGTCCGCGACCGTCCGCAACGCCTTGGCTGCCGCGGAGTCAGGCTGGCTGAGCACGAGCGGGATGCCTGAGTCACCCGATTCACGCAACGCCGGGTCGAGCGGGATCTGACCGAGCAGCGGTACGGGCACCCCGAGCAACTGGCTGAGTTTGTCGGCCACCTGCTGACCTCCGCCGCTTCCGAACAAGTCCAATCGGCTGCCGTCGGGTAAGTCCAGCCAGGACATGTTCTCTACGACGCCGACGACCTGTTGATGCGTTTGAGTCGCGATCGCGCCGGCCCGTTCGGCCACCTCGGCCGCCGCCTGTTGGGGCGTAGTCACGACCAGGATCTCCGCACTCGGGACGAGTTGGGCCACCGAGATGGCAACATCCCCGGTTCCCGGTGGGAGGTCCAGCAGAAGAACGTCGAGGTCGCCCCAGTGCACGTCGGCCAGGAACTGCTGCAAGGCGCGATGCAACATCGGACCCCGCCAGATCACCGGGGTGTTTCCCTTGGTGAACATGCCGATCGAGATGACCCGGATCCCGTACGACTGGGGCGGCATGATCATTTCTTCGACCTGGGTCGGTCGGCCCTCGACGCCGAGCATCCGGGGAATGGAATGACCGTAGATGTCGGCATCGACCACGCCGACAGACAGTCCCCGGGCGGACAGCGCTGCGGCCAGATTCACCGTGATGCTGGACTTGCCCACGCCTCCCTTGCCGGAGGCCACGGCGTACACCCGGGTCAGCGAACCCGGCTTGGCGAACGGGATCTCCGGGTCGGGGGCGTCGGTGCCCCGCACCTTCTTCCGTAACTCCTGACGTTGCTCGTCGGACATCACGTCGAGTTCGACGACGACCGAGCTGACAGCGGGCACGGTGGTCACCGCGTTGGTCACCCGGTCGGTGATCGTCTGTTTCATGGGGCAGCCGGCGACGGTCAGCCAGATCTGCACGAGCACCGCCCCGGGGTCGCCGTTGATCCCGCTCCGGATGCCCTTGATCATGCCGAGATCGGTCAGTGGCTTGCCGATCTCCGGGTCGTCGACGGTCGCCAGGGCAGCCTCGATCCTGGCGAGATCGGGCTGGCTGGTCATCAGGATTCGGCTCCTCGGAAGCAGGGAACGGGCGCTGTCAATCGTAGGCTGCCAACGCATGAGGGCCCGGCGGCGCTCGGCGATAGGGTTGCCGCATGCACGACGGCGCCGAGTTGCGCTCAGCGGTACCGACCCGTCCGGACCCGACCGCCCTGGCCTCCTGGCGGGTCTTTCTGCGCGCCCATGCCGTGGTCACCCGGCGGCTGGAAGCCGAGCTATTGGAAGATCATGATCTACCGCTGGCCTCCTACGACGTCCTGGTGCAGTTGGTCGACGCACCCGGACGTCGATTGCGGATGACCGAGTTGGCCAGTGCGGTGCTGCTGTCCCGATCCGGGCTGTCCCGGCTGGTCGACCGGTTGCAACGCGAGGGCCTGGTCACTCGAGAGGCGGCCAGCGAGGACGGCCGCGGCATGTACGCCGTACTCCAGCCGGCCGGGCTGTCCCGGCTGCGCAATGCCGCTCCGACGCATCTGCGCGGAGTGGCCGAGCACATGACCAGCAAGTTCTCCGAAGCCGAACTCGACGCGCTGCGTGCGCTGTTGGACCGGCTGTGCGACGGGCCGATGCGGTTGAACATCCCGGCCACCCTCGACGACGTCGACCTCGCGCAGTGAGTCCGGGCGGCCCAGACGCCGTCACGGAGTGGCTTCGGCGGGTGCGCGGGGAGCGCGTCTCGAGACGGACAACCAGTGAACGGGCCAGGGTCGTACGGGACGGGGTCAGCCTGGGTGCCGCAGTCGGTTTGTACGGCGTCGCCTTCGGTGCGACGGCGACGGCGGCCGGACTGTCGGTGTGGCAGGCCAGCGTCCTGAGTCTGGTGATGTTCACCGGTGCCTCGCAGTTCGCGCTGGTCGGCGTCCTGGCAGCTGGCGGAGGTCCGTTCGTTGCGGTGGGCAGCGCCCTGCTGTTGGGAACGCGCAACACCATCTACGGCGTGCGGCTTGCCGAGTTGCTGTCCTACCGCGGTTGGCGGCGGTTCGCCGCGGCGCATTGGGTCATCGACGAGACGACCGCCCTGACCGTACGGGAGAACGGCACGCCGTTGGCTCGTCTCGCGTTCCTGTCCAGCGGGTGCACCTTGTTCCTGTTCTGGAATCTCACGACTGTCGCCGGTGCTTTGGGCGCGCAGTCGTTCGGGCCGGTCTTGCAGGCAGCCTTGGATTCGGTGGTGCCGGCAGCCTTTTTGGTGCTGCTTTGGCCCAGGCTGGTTCGGGGTGCTGATCTGTTGCGCGAACAGCGCGTCGTCGCGGTCGGCGGCGCAGGGATCGCGCTGGGCCTGACCCCGGTGCTGGCCCCAGGACTGCAGATCATCGTTGCCGGACTGGCAGTGCTGCTCGCGATCCGAGCTACTCCGCCCAAGGGTGCCTCCGGAGACCCGCACGCCTCGGCTCAGGGTCCGACGTGAGCCCGTTCTCGGTGTGGCTCGTCGTGGTCGGCGCCGCGGTGGGTAGCTACCTGCTCAAGCTGGCCGGCCTGTGCGTACCACCGCAGGTGCTGCATCGACCGCTGGTCCGACGCGCCGTCGAGTTGATCCCGGCCGCGTTGCTCGCGGCGCTGGTCATCGTCAACGTCGCCACCACTAAGGGTGTGCTGGTCGTGGACTTCCGACTGGCCGCACTCGTCGCGGCGGCGATCGCCCTGGCCTTGCGGGCGCCGTTCATCGTCGTCCTGGTGGTGGCCGGTGGGGTCGGCGCCCTGGGGTACGTCGTGGCAGGTTGAGCCACCATGCGCGCTGCTGAATCGATCGAATCGGTCGCGGCACGTGTGCGTGCCGGCGAACTGGACCCGGTTGCGCTGGTCGAGCAGGCCCTGTCTCGCGCGGAGCGGGCGGCCGACCTCAACGCAGTGGTGTATCTCGACGCCGAGGCGGCTCTCGACTCGGCGCGCCTGGTCGCGCGCGACCGGCGGGGCGCGCTGGCCGGTATCCCGATCCTGGTCAAAGAGGTCATCGAGGTCGCTGGCCTGCCGTTCCGTTGTGGGTCAAGAGTCTTCGCCGAACGAATCGGCCAACGCGATGCCGAGGTGGTCCGGCGTGCAGGCGCCGAGGGCGCCATCGTGATCGGCCTTGCGCACAGCCATGAGTTCGCCTACGGCTGTACGGGCACCTCGAACCGAGCAGGGCCGTGCCGCAACCCGGCGGATGCATCACGGATTGCGGGAGGCTCCAGCTCCGGGTCGGCCGCCGCTGTCGCGGCTGGAGTCGTCAGCCTGGCGCTGGGGACCGACACCTCCGGCTCGATCCGTCTGCCGGCCGCGCTGTGCGGCGTCGTCGGCGTGAAACCGGCGCGCGGGACCCTCCCGCTGGACGGCGTCTTTCCCCTGTCGACAAGTCTGGACCAGGTCGGCGTCATCACCAGATCGGTAGCCGACGCCGACTACGCCGTAGGGGTCCTCGCCGGTCTCGACAGCCGAGCCGACGCACAGGGCTCCAGCCGATTCCCCACGGTGGGAGTCGTCGCGAACGCCGAGGCGTTGGACTGTTCCCCCGAGGTCTGGCAGGCCTTCGACGCTGCGCTGAGCGCCGTCTTCCAGGCCGGCGCACCCATGTTCGACGTACAACTGCCTGACTGGGGCGCGATGATCGATGCCGTCACCGACACGCAGGGCCCGGAGGCAGCCGCGGCGCACGCCGAGCTGTTCGCCACCCAGGCCAGCCAGTACCAGCCCGACGTACGGGATAAGTTGTGGGCCGCGATGCAGGTACCCGGCTGGCGCTATATCTGGTCTCGGGCTCACGCCGCCACGGCCAGGGACGAGGCTTCCGCCAGCCTTGCCAGCTGCGATGCGGTCATCCTGCCGACGGTGCCCATCGTGGCGCCCGGCCTGCACGAGGACGAGATCCAGATCCGTGATCTTTTGCTGCGCAACACCCGCCCTGCCAGTTTGACCGGCCACACAGCGATCAGCATTCCGCTCCCGACCGGGGGTGGGCTGCCGGTGGGCCTGCAGGTGATCGCGGCCGACAACCGGCGTGCGTTCCAGGTGGCGCGGTGGATCGAGCAGGTGCTGGCGGCTGGGGCTGGCCCGGTCAGTTGATCGATCGTGGCTGGGTACGGCCACCACGCCGGCGACCGTCGTCGGATCCGTCCGACTCGTCTCCGCCGAGCCTGGCCAGTTCGGAGCGGATGAAGTCACGGGTGGCGAGTTCCCCGATGCTTGCCCGCAACGCCGCCAGTTCCCTTGCGAGATATTCGGTCTCGGCCTGTTCGGTGACCGCCCGGCTGCGGTCCTCCTCGGCCTGCACCCGGTCCCGGTCGGCCTGTCGGTTCTGGGCCAGCAGGATCAGCGGCGCGGCGTACGCGGCCTGGGTCGAAAAGGCGAGGTTGAGCAGGATGAACGGGTACGGGTCCCAGCGCAGCCGTACTGCAACCAGATTCAGGGTGATCCAGATGATGACTAGCAGGGTCTGGAAGAACAGGAAACGGCCGGTTCCGAGGAACCGCGCGATGCCCTCGGAGAAGCGGCCGAAAGCGTCGGCATCGATCTTCGGCGCAGCCAAGCCTTTGCTGCGCGGCTGATCGAGCCGGCGGCCGCCGCCCTCAGCCATCGGTGTCCTGCTCCCGCCAGCCCTTGGGCAGCAGATGGTCGAGCACGTCGTCGACCGAGACAGCTCCGACCAGCCGGTTTTCCTTGTCGACGACCGGAGCTGCAACCAGGTTGTACCGCGCCAGGTAGCGCGTCACCTGGGTCAGCGGCGCCTGCGGTGTGATCGGGTCGACGTTGTCGTCGACTACTCCGCTGACCAGCGTCGACGGTGGCTCCCGCAGTAGCCGCTGGATATGGGCCATGCCCAGGAAGCGCCCGGTGGGTGTGGCCGACGGCGGCCGGCACACGTACACCTGGGTCGCCAGCGCCGGGGTCAGTTCTGGGTTGCGCAACCTGGCCAGCGCCTCGGCCACGGTGGAATCCGGTGCCAGGATGACCGGCTCGCTGGTCATGATTCCACCGGCGGTGTCCTCGGAGTAGGCCAGCAGTTGGCGCACTGGTTCGGCTTCATTGGGCAGCATCAGGGCGAGCAGGCGCTGCTGCTCGGAGGCGGGCAACTCACCGAGCAGGTCAGCGGCGTCGTCGGGATCCATCGCCTCGAGGACGTCGGCCGCGCGCTCGTCGGTCAGCCGTCCGAGGATGTAGACCTGGTCCACTTCGGGCAGTTCTTCCAGCACATCGGCCAGGCTGTCGTCATCCAGTGACTCGGCGACCTCCTGGCGACGCTTGTCGGGCAGGTCCATCAACTCGGCTGCGAGGTCGGCCCGGTTCAACCCGCGCATACCGGCGAGCAGCGTCTCGGTGCTCTGCCCGTGCTCGACCAGGGCGAGACCAGTGACCTCGTCCCAGTCCAACTGGCGAACCCGACCTCGACGGCGGCCAAGCCGGCCCGTCTCCTGCACGGCCAGCCGGGTGAGCAGCCACTCCGATCCGCGGGTCATCTCCATCGCCGCGTCGACGACGATGCCGCGGGCCTGGTTCTCGTTCATGGTCACCGAGCGGTCCAACAGCTCGCCGAGGACAAGGGTCTCCCCGGCGCGTTGTTCGAACCGTCGGAGGTTGAGCATCCCGGTGCCCAGTCGCACCGCGCCGCTGTCGATGCCGGTCACCCGACCGACCGGTACGAAGATCCGCCGACGACCCGCGATCTCGACCAGCAGGCCGAGCACCCGAGGGGGTACCGAGCCGAGCCGCAGCGCCACGACGACATCGCGCGCGCGACCTACTCGGTCACCGTTGGGGTCGAAGACGTACAGGCGGGCGAGTTGCGCGACGTACACCTTGGTTGTCGTCGTCACGAGCCGGAAGGCTACCGGTGTCGGCGACCGGGGTTTCCCTTCCGCGCCGCACCGATTCCGAACGTCGTCACGATCTACGGGTACGCGTCAGCCGCGCAGGCCCGACGTCTCGATCAGGTCTCTTTCTTCTCCTTGGCCGCCCTCCGGCGTCGCCGCCACCGACGGGTGATGTCCGACGGCATCCGGTACGGCGTCGTGGCCGGGCTGGGCAGCGGCACTGCCGCCTGGCTGCCGTCGGGCAGGCCGGTACGGGCTGTGGCCAGGTTGCCGGTCGGACGCAGGCACAGGATGGTCAGGCGCCCCGGCCACGTGGAGACCACGACAACCGGATCGCCACCGTTGAGTCGCCCGGCTGCCAGCTTGGGGGCGACGGACCGCCATTCCGGTCCGGCAGGATC